>CAZQIJ010000043.1:0-7962 GCA_964592955.1 uncultured Anaerolineaceae bacterium | reverse complement strand
TATTATACTTCAGGTTGTGACAAACGTCACGGTCAATCCGGGATTGACAACGCGCACTGCGGCGGTCAGCACGCGGCTATACCCGAAGCACAAACGCCCCCCATCCCATGTGGGGCCGAACGTGAGACAGATACGCGCGGCGGTTCTCGGCCAGCAGGTCGCGCAGCGCTTCGCGGTGCGGATCGTCCGGGTGTTCGCGCAGATGCCGGTTTACGGCCATCCACTGCTGTGCCTCATAGCGATCCCAGCCACCGGCATCAGCAATGACCATCTCCACCAGTTCTAAGCCTGCCGCCTCACAGCGCGCCAGCGTACCCGGCAGCGTGGCAAACGCCTCTGGGCTGAGCTGCAGGGCCCTTAGGGTGGCCTCTGGCGGGGCGGCCTGCCAGAACGCCTCCCCCACCACCAGCAGGCCGTCGCGGGATGTGAGCGCCGTCTGCATCAAAGCGAGCGCGGCAGAAAAGCCGCCCAGTGACGACGCGTTGAGACAACACACCACATCGAACGCGTGGTGCGCCTGCGGATAGGTCGCCGGGTCATCCACGACAAACGTCAGGTGGTCAGGTACATCGAGCGTGTAGGCGCGGTCTTTGGCCAGGCCGATGAAGGTTTCGCTGGCGTCCACCCCTACCCCGATCACGCCGAACGCGTTCGCCCAGCGCGCCAGCAGTTCGCCTTTGCCGCATGCCAGGTCCAGCAGACGCATGCGCTCGCGCAGGCCGCACACCTGCCCCAGCAGCATCAGTTTTTCGTCATCGAGGGGGTTCTGAAGGCGGTGGTCGCGTTCGGCGATTTCCTGATAATACTGCTGCATGGTGTGTGGCCTCCTTTGCACTGTGACGGTTGGGCGGCAGCAGGTGGCAAACCCGGGCCGTGTGCGCCATTATAGCCACCCTGGGCTATTTTCGGCGCTCCACTTATAATCGCCAGTGGAAGTGAATAATGGTGGAGGACATGCCATGAGATTCGTCGATTATGCGCTGGTTGTGGCGCGCCGCTGGTGGGTGATCGCGGTGCTGGTGATCGCCTGTGCCGGAAGCGCGTTCTTCCTCAGCCGCGCCCAGGATCCCATCTACCGCGCGACACAGCTCGTGCTTTTCGAGGCATCGCGCAGCGACAACGGCCTGCTGCTGGCCAGCCGCACGCTGCTGGAACCGGCGGTCGTTTACCTCTACAGTTCGCAGATTGCGCAGCGTGTGATCGACACGCTTGAGCTTGACATGGAGGCGCAGGCGCTGCTCGGCAGCGTCAATATTGCGTCAGATGATCTGCGTCTGGTTGTGCAGATCGATGTTGATCACGGTGTGCCCGAAGTGGCGCAGTCGGTGGCTGCCGCCTGGGGGCAGGTGCTTGTCGATTACCGCGCTGAACTGAACCAGCGTGCGCGCCGCGAAGAACGCGTGTCTGCCATCCTGCCAGATACGCCCACCGTAAGCCAGATTGCGCCCAACCTGCTGATTAACGTGGGCGCGGCCAGCATCCTGGGGCTGATCCTGGGGGCGCTGCTGGTTTTCGGCCTCGAATTTCTGGAGTCCAGTGTGGTGCGCCGCTGCGATGACCTGGAACGTGGGCATAATCTGCCCGTTCTGGCGACGGTTACAGCCGACGAATAGCGCATTTCGGGCGTGCGGAGGTAAGCGCAAGCGTGGTGTAGACGCTGTACGGCTTTGGCCGCAGCAGTGTGTTATACCCCATAGCTTTCCTCCGGATTATCGTCACGGCGCTGAAGCCCATCCAGGTAACCGGCCAGCCACTTCATGGTATCGATGGCACTCTGGGGTTCAAGTTCACCCGTCACCAACTGCCGTTCGATCTCGTCTTCGCGGCGAATCAGTGTGGCGCGGCTGCGGTTTTCGGCCAGTGTCGCGATGATATTGCCCAGCTCTTTGAGGTTCTTGGCCAGCACCCGCTGCTCGTCCGGGGTCAGTTCGTTCTGGCGGGCCTCCATTTCCAGGCGCACTGTGGCAGGATCAAAATGCAGCGGCTGTTTAGGGGCGGGGTCAAACGATTCCGAAAGCGACTGCAGCAGCGAAAAGGCCATCGCCACAGATTCGGCAAAGTCTTCGAGCGAGCGCTTGCCGATGACGCGCCGCAGCGCAATCGAGGTCTGAACGATGGCGCGCAGTTCTTCCAGCGACTTCTTGCCATCAATGACGCGCTCCATCTGCTGCAGGCGCGGGATGGACTGCTGGCGCACGAATTCGCGCCACCAGTTCAGCGTATACTGGCGAACGCTGGTGCTCCACTGGGACAATTCCATGAGGCGCACGAGGTCGGTGGCGATGGTCTTCTCGGCGTCGCCCCGGTCGATATCCTGAAGCAGGCGCTTGGCCACGGTGCGCGCCACGAGTTCGGCGCGGGCATCAGAGGCGACCTGAAACATCTGCCAGGCGGTTTCGCGCGTACACACCAACCCGGGATTCTGCTGGTAGAGGCGCGCTGTCTGCTCGACCAGCGGCAGGGTGGCGCGCGTCCAGTGTTTGGCAGAGAGCAGCTCCAGGTCAATATCGACGGCCTGCTGCGAGGTCAGCGCGCTGCTGCTTACGGCTTTGCCCATAATCGCCAGCAGATCTTCGACGCTGCGCCCGCTGGCGTGCAGCGCCTCCGCCACCAGTGATGGCCCGCGCGCTGCCGACCGCCCCACCATCTCGTGGAACAGGTCATCGCGGCCATCGGCAACCAGCAGCGTCAGCCAGGCCCTCAGCCCGTTCTCTGTCATCCAAGCCGCGCCCTCCTCCACCAGTTCCCGCATCATGGTGACGGCGCTGTATTTGTGAGGCAGCGCCTGTGCCGCAAGCTGTGTTTGCGTCTGTGCGTTGGTCCCTGTCTGGTCTCCCTTGAGGATAGACCAGAACACCTCCAGCGTTTGCGGCTGGAACACGGCAGCGGCGCGGGCGTCCAGCGCACGGCGCAGCGCCACGAGGAAGATTTCGCGCCCCTGCGAGGCCAGGCCAAGTACGGCTGCCGGGTCGTAATCGCGCAGCGCCGCCCCTACCCCGTTTGGCAGCCGGACGAGCAGCGCCTCATCGTTCAGCAGCGTTTCTACGGCGTCTGGCGCGCGTTTAAGCGCAAACACGATGAGCGTGAGGCCCAGCGCGCCATCGGTATGCGTGCGCTCCTGGGCCGCGCGAATACCTTTCTGCAGCACGTCCAGGAGCTGGTAGGAGGCGGGTTCTCGCGCAATGAGGCGCAGCCAGTTGGTGAGGGTTTCTGTGTCACTGTCGCGCACCGCGACATGAAGCGACTGCACGGCGGCGGTGTGCAAGCGTGGCAGCCAGCGCTCTGCCACCCCCTGCGTGATCCCCTGGGCGAGCCGCGTGCGAATCACAAAATAGGCAGAGTCTGGCGCGGTCGCCAGCACACCTTCGAGCTGGCTGTAAAGCGCGGCGTCAAGGGCGGTGTCGTCGTCCATGCTGCGCGTCACAAGCTGCGCCGCCTCCACATCGCGTTCACGGAGGGCGTAACTCAGAAGCTGGCCGACATAGCCTAAGCGCAGATCGCCGGAAGGCGGGATCTCTCCGGCAATGACGGCCTTCAGCGCGTCTGGCGGCACGGGATCTCCGGCCAGCACCCGCTGGTCGAGTGTCCAGCGCGCGGCCAGCGCCCTAAGTCCGTCGTCCCACGATTGGCCAGGCATCACGCGCGCGGCAAGCAGTTCAAGGGTGCGAAGCTCGCTTACGAAGGCTTTGAGGTCGCCTGTCCAGGCATCGCGCAGACACTGCACATAGGCCGGGAAGGGCACCGCGACCGGTTCGGTTTCGCCTTCGTGAACGTGGGCTGCATCGCCGGTGAAATCCACCGCCCACCGCCCGCCGTCAGCGTCTGCATCGCTGAAGATCAGGCGCGCAAGGGCATGGGCAGGATCATCAACCTGGGTAGCGAAGGTGAAATCCGGGCGGGCAAGCGAGGGCAGCAGCATCATCAGCCCCTGCACGAAATCAAGGCGCGCGTTCACGTCTGCGATGAAACCCCGCACAAGCAGCCCGCGCACATCCAGCGCTGCCGCCAGCAGCCGCAGCACGCAGTCCATCTCGCCGCCACAGCGGTTCAGCAGCGCATTCAGCGCCAGCGTGCGCTTATCCAGCGAAACGGTGGGCACGGTGGGCAGCGGCAGCGGCGGAATGACGCTGTAGGCAGCGTCTGCCGGGCCTGTGAGCGCGTTGTAGTCGCTCGCCGCAGGCAAAGGCGCATTTACCGCTTCCAGCAGCCAGCGCAGATTGCCGGCCATACCCTGAAGGTCACCGCGCGTGAAGAGCAGGCAGTCCATGAGCACGGCGGCCTCTTGCGGCAGCACCCGCGCCAGGATAAAGCGCTCAGCGTCCATGGCCGCAAACACCCCCACCGCTTCGCGCTCACCGCCACTTGCGCCCGGCGGCGCATTCAGGGTCACATAGCGCCGCCATACGGCTGCATCGGCGGGGGTCAGCCCGGTACTGAGCGCAACAACAGGCTCAGATGCGGCTGCATCCCGGCTGAAAACGATTCGCTGAACGCTGTTGGTCGTTTCCACAAACAAGAACTCCCCAGATATGGGAGGTCATTGTCTCAGATTGCCACACAAGTTTCAAGCACACGACTCTGTACCCCCCGGCAGGCACATCATCGGTTAAGCCGGGCGGCGCGCCACAATCAGCGCGCGATTGGCGTGCAGATGCAGGCACTTCGCCTCGAAACCGATGGACTCCAGCAGACGCAGGTGGGCATCCAGCGGGACGGGCAAATCGCCACGCGCCCGCAAGAGGTGTTCATGTGCGTCGGGGGTATCGCCTTCGGCCTGTGCAGCGCGGGTGCCGTAAACGCGATCCTGGCGCTGCCACATACTGCGATAGATGTCCCACAGTCCCTCCACCTGAACGCGGTCTGCCAGCACGAAATAGCCGCCGGGTTCAAGCGTGTGGTGCGCGAACTGGTACGCGGCGCGCAGGGCGTCGATGGCCAGATGATGCAGCGCCTGTACCGAGATCACAAACTGGTAGGCGTGGGGCGGCAGCACCAGCGTGCCCACATCGGCCAGATCGTGCGACACAGCCTCGTAGCGGTCTGCGAAGGGGACCAGCCGCTGGGCTGCCAGCGCCATCATCTCGGCAGAGATATCCACGCCCACTACGCGCGCATAGGGCAGCGCCTCAAAGATCAGCGCTTCAACAATCCCAGAGCCGAACCCCAGATCAAGGATGTGTTTGCCGGGCTGGTAGAGATCTGCCAGCAGCGCGAGCAGAATGTCCAGGTGTTCGCGGCGGATGGCGTTCGCGCCGAAGGAGTCTGCACTCCACTCACGCGCTGTCTCGGCATCACACCAGTCCTGACTATGACCTGTCATACGGTATCCTTTGTGACTTGTGTGGGCTATTCTTCTGCGTCGGGCGGGAACCCGACCAACGTCTGTTCTTCTGCGACGCGATCAACCGCCCACCCTTGCAGGCCGTCAGCAGTGCGGATGTGCCACCACTGGTATTCGTCTGCCGCTATCGGCCCTTCCAGCACCGTGACGACTGTTCCCGGTGCCAACTGGGTGACCAGCGCATTGGCGCGCCCAGGGGCTTCGCGCAGGTTAAGGCTGTCGCCGCTGTCGGTATAGACCAGGGCTTCCTGGCCGATCACCAGCGCAGGCTGAAGGGTTTGTTCTTCGTCCACGAGTTCGACCGACCAGCCTTCCAGACCGGCAGCAGTGCGAATGCGCCACCACGCCAGACCGTCTGCCTTGCGTGGGCCTTCCATCAGCGTAACTGTCGTGCCGCTGGGCAGGCGATCCACAATGTCGAAGTTCAGGCCGGGGCCGCTGCGCACGTTCAGGTTGTCCCCCTCGGTCGTAAAGATGCGGGCGTCGTTGCCAACAATCAGACGATAGACCGTGAACTGCCGTGTGACTTCGCCATCCACACCGACTGTCAGAGTCAGCGCGCCTGCACCGCTCAGCCCAGACTGCCCTACCAGCAGGGTATAACTGCCGCCACTGGGGGCCACAAAGCCGGAAATCACGGCGTCCAGGTTCAGGCCGGTATCATCGTCAGAGGCTACAGCTTCGCCTGAAGGATCAAGCAGGACGGCCAGCGGGTCGGTTTCGCCGCCGCCGCGTACCGCGATGTAAACATCTTCGCCGCCGGCCAGTGTGAGCGGCATCACAAAAACATCGCCCTCCTGCACGTCAAACACGGTTTCGCCCAGGCTCTCGTTCACCGCCATGCGTGAAGTTTCAGTGTGCTCCAGCCAGCGCAGAAAGTTCTCGTGCGTGCGGGCATCGCCCAGGACGGCATAGGTGCCACCCAGTGCCAGATACGCATAGGCGTATTCGGGGTTCACATCGATGGACTGCTCGAACTCCGCCAGCGCCTCGTCATAGCGTCCAAGCTCGTAGTAGGCCAGGCCGCGATTGTAGTACGGGATTTCCGTATCGGATCTGTCAGAGGTGATGGCGCGCGTGTAATATTCGAGCGCGGTGTCGTAATCGCCCTGTTCATAATAGACATTGCCGTAGTTGTTCAGCGCGGGACCGTTGTCCGGTTCATTTTCGAGCGCGACAACAAAGTCAGCTTCGGCGGCTTCATACGCATAGAGTCCCAGGTGCGCAATCCCGCGCAGGTTATAGATCTGTGCGGTGTCGCTGTAGCCCAGCTCAATCGCGCGCGTGGCGTCTGCGAGCAGATCCTCCCACTGCTCCAGCTCAAAATAGACCAGGGCGCGCCCTGCCAGCAGGTCGGCGTTATCGGCATCCAACGCCAGCGCGCAGGTGTAATCCGCTTCGGCAGCGGTGTAATCACCGACACTCACGCTGCGCTGAATGCGGTCTTCATAGGCGGTGACGGTGGTCAGATCGCATGTGGACTGCGCACGCGAAGTGAACGGTATACACAAGAGCAGCAGCATAACCAGCAGTTTCTTCATCGTATGTCCTCCAGGTTGGCTAAGGTAACGGCGCATCGCAGGATCAGATCAGATCATCGAGTTTCTGGGGAAGCGCGGCGAACCACGATTCCAAGACGGTATCATAACCGAAGGCGATGGGCACCGTCTTCAGCGCGGTGCGGCTGAAGAAGCCGTAAGCCTGGCCTTCGTGCAGGTGTACTTCGGTATCGCGCGTGATTCTGCCGTGGTAGAGATACTGCTCAATCACCACCACCTGATCGCCCGCAAAGTAGGGGCGGTCATAAACGCGCCACAGCATCATGACCGGCGCGAGTTCGGTTTCTTCCATGACCTCGCGCCGCACGCCATCAAAAGGGTGTTCGCCTGGCTCCACCTTGCCGCCGGGCAGCGTCCACCATCCGCCAAACGAGGAGTCATCGTCGCGCTGCAGCAAAAGCACCTCATCTTCTTCAGTCATCAGGATGGCAGACGCCGCCCGCCCGCGCATTACTGCCATTCGGAGCCTTCTCCTGGTTTCCTGAACACACGATCCTCATTGTTTTGGAGGTTCAGGTGAGGCAGCACATGTTCGGCCACCCGGTAGGCTTCTTCAAGGTGCGGGTAACCGGACAGGATGAAGGTATCGATGCCCAGGTCCGCGTATTCCTGCAAACGCGCCGCCACCGTTACGCCGTCGCCCACCAGCGCAGTGCCGATCCCCTTGTTGATCAGCCCGATGCCTGCCCACAGGTTCGGGCTGACTTCCAGCGCCTGGCTGCCACTGTGATGCAACTGCACCATGCGCTGCTGCCCCACAGAATCGAAGCGGGCAAGTTTGGCCTGGGCCGCCGCGATGGTCTCCTGATCCACATGGCGCAGGATGTCGTGGGCCGCTTTCCAGGCCTCTGCTTCGGTTTCGCGCACCACAACGTGTACACGCAGCCCAAAGCGCATGGTGCGCCCGTGCGCAGCGGCACGCGCCCGCACCGCCTCGATCTTCTCCCGGATCATGGGCGGAGGTTCGCACAACGTCAGGTACACATCCACATGTTTTGCCGCCACCTCAATCCCGGCAGGCGATGATCCGCCAAAATACAGCGGGGGGTATGGCCGCTGAAC
>CAZQIJ010000042.1:0-17488 GCA_964592955.1 uncultured Anaerolineaceae bacterium | reverse complement strand
GGAGAGAACTGGAAAAGGCGCTGGATTACGTCCAGGAAGCGCTTGGGATCTCTAGGGCACTGGATAATCAGTATGGTGTACTGAAGGCGCTCAATCTGCTGGGGCATATCGCCTACCTACAGGATGCGTTTGAGCGCGCACGCACGCACTTCCAGGAGATGGTGGCACTCTGCGGCACACTCAACGATCAGAGATCCCTGGGGAGAGCACTGAATAACCTTGCGGTGATTTCAGAGTATCTTGGCGCGTATGATGCGGCACGCGATTACCTGGAACAAAGCCTGGCGATCAAACGTGAACTGGGCGACAAACGCGGGATTGCCGCGAGTTTAGGCAACCTGGGTGGGCTGACCTACACGCAGGGAGACTTCGAGGCAGCCCTGGTTTATCACCGGCAGAGCCTGGAGCAGGAACGCGCCATCGGCAACAAGCTCGGCATCGTCCAAACGCTCGCCAATATCGGGCTGATTCAGTTCGAGCACGCGTTGCCCGAATTCCTTGCCAGCCTGCAGGAAGGCATACGGTTGAGCCTCGAAACCGGAGCGCCGCAGACCATGCTGGCGATGCTCGCACTGGCAGCGCGGCACGCACTGCGCGAGGGTGACGCGGAATTCGCCACCAGGGCTTACGCGTTGATTGACGCACATCCGGCTGTGAATGCCGAGTTCCGCAGGGAAGACCTCGCTTACCTGAAACGGGAACTGGGCGCAGTGATGACGGCTGAGGCGCTGGCTGCTGCGGCGGCAACTGGTGCGGGTGCGGATCTCGAACACGCGCTGCAAACCTATGGCGAGCGTTTAGGCCCGCCGTAGCACACCGCCAGGCTGGTCATTAACGCTGCCAGCCCCCCGCTGCATTGACTCGGCTTCCCCTGATCCCGCACGCGCTGCACCCTGCGCGTGTGGGCACCCCCCATGCGAACTTTCGGTAAGAAGCCAGATCGGTAAGAAGCCATAACAGAATCATCACAGAGCCGCACCGTGTTTTAATACAGGCTGGGCATACTCGTCATCTACCTGAAACTTCACGATGAATGACAGTGAGGAAGAGACGTGAACGCACATGAGATTATCCAGGCAATGTATGATGGCCAGACACTGGTTTATGGGCACCGGGGTGCAAAAGCCTATGCACCCATGAACACCCTACCTGCGTTTGAGCTTGCCGCTGACCAGGGCGCACAGGGTATTGAACTGGATGTGCACCGCTCGCGGGACGGTTACCCAGTCATCGTGCATGATTTCACGGTAGACCACAGCACCGATGGCCGCGGTCGCGTTGTGGACATGACGCTGGCCGAACTTAAGGCATTGGATGCTGGCGCGTGGTTCGATGCGCGTTTTGCCGGGACGCGCGTTCCAACCCTGGATGAAGTGTTTGAGGCGGTCGGCCAGCGGCTGTTTGTCAACGTGGAGATCAAGGCAGAAACAGATGCGAGTGACGGCGTTGAGGAAGTGGTGGCAAACTGCATCTCCCGCCACAACATGCAGCAGCGCGTCGTCGTCTCATCGTTTAACCCGCACACGCTGCTGCGCTTTCGGGCGCTGCTGCCGGATGTGCCGCTGGGGTTCCTTTATGATGCAGAAACACTGCCCATGTATGGGCATATGCTGACGCAGGTCACCTGTGAGGCGTACCATCCTGAACATATCCTGATCGACACCGACCTGATGGCCCAGAATGCGGGATACATCATCAATACCTGGACGGTTAACGATGCAGAACGCGCGCTGGTACTGCGTGACCTGGGCGTGCGCGGCATTATCACTGATGCACCAGATGTGATTCTGAAGGCCTTTAACCGCTAGCCAACAACACACCATCCGTTCATCGAGGTCTGTGAGGACTGTAATGCTCAACGAGCTGGCACCCCGCGTTAGTGGTCGCTACGAAATCGTCGATATTCTGGGGGGAGGCGGAATGGGGATCGTGTACCGCGTACACGATCTGCTGACCGGCTCCACCGTCGCCCTGAAAAGCGTTGAGTTCATCCTGGATTTGCCGGATTATGTATCCAGCAGCACCGTGCTGGATCTGCGCAGCGCCCTGACGCGTGAATTCCAGGTGCTGGCCTCACTCTACCACCCGAACATCATCAAGGTTCTGGATTACGGGTTTGACCAGAAACAGCGCCCGTACTTCACGATGGAATTCGTGGAGGAAATGCAGCGGATTACGGAGTATGCGGCGGGCATCTCCCCCGAAGCGCGCATTGACCTGATCATCCAGATGATGGAAGCGCTCATATACCTTCATCGCCATGGGGTGCTGCACTGTGACCTCAAACCCGATAACGTGGTCATGATGAAGAACGGCACCGTGCGCCTGCTCGACTTTGGGCTGGCAACCGCCCGTCAGTACATGCATGAAGATCCGGAGTACCCGCACGGGACAATCACGCATGTGGCACCTGAACTGATAGACAACCGCATTAACTCAGAAGCCAGCGATCTCTATGCGGCGGGGTTGGTGGTCTACCAGATGATGACCGGCCATTATCCGTTCAAACTGTCTGGCAGTGTTGACGACCTGATTGACTCGATCCGCCTGGACACACCAGATTTTGACCGCATCCCGGTGCCTGCTGTGCGGCCATTCGTGGCACGCCTTATGGAGCGTGTGCCTGGCGATCGCTACCCTTCGGCAGAAGCAGCGCTGGCCGACCTTGCGCGCCTCACCGGGCAGCCAATTGTGGAAACGCCGACCCTCCGCGAGAGTTACCTGCAATCTGCGCGTTTGGTGGGGCGCGAGCGCGAACTGAATGTATTGTCTGCCGCGCTGGATGCCGCCCTCAGCGGCGCTGGGTCAACATGGCTGCTGGCCGGCGAATCTGGCATTGGCAAGTCGCGCGTTATGGAAGAACTGCGGATACGGGCGCTCATCCGCGGCGCGCTCACGCTGCGCGGTCAGGCTGCGTCTGAAGGCGGGTCGCTCTACAGCCTTTGGCATGACGTGCTGCGCCTGCTGGTGCTGAACACAACCGTCTCTGACTTTGAAGCGGTTGTGCTGAAGATGGTTATTCCCGATATCGGCGTGCTGCTGAATCGTGACGTTGGCGATGCTGCTGAAATCGAACCCCAGGCGGCCAAGGAACGCTTCTTTAAGGTGGTGGAAGCGTTGTTCCAACGGCAGGCGCAGCCCATCGTGCTGCTCATCGAAGACCTGCAGTGGGCCAGCGAAAGCCTGGTGCTGCTGGATCGCCTGTCGCGCCTGGTTTCTGCGCTGCCGCTGCTGATTATTGGCACGTATCGCAACGATGAACGCCCGGATCTCCCGGCTGTGCTGCCGCTGGCGCAGGTGATAGAACTGCATCGTTTTGGCACGGCAGAAATCAGCGCGCTGAGCGTGGCAATTCTGGGAGAAGAAGCGGGGACGCGCGCCGACCTGCTGCGGCTGCTGGACCGTGAGACCGAGGGCAACGCGTTTTTTGTCGTGGAGGTGCTGCGGGCGCTGGCCGAAGAAGCCGGCCAACTTACCGCGCTGAGGCGCGCCCAGTTCTCAGAGACTGTGGCCGCGCGGGGGATCATCACCGTTATCGAGCGGCGGCTGCGCCAGATTAATCCAGAAGACCGGGTGCTGCTGGAACTGGCTGCGGTTGCAGGACGCCAGCTCGATCTGCCAGTGCTGCAGGCCATGTCCCCTGGGCTGGCGCTGGATCGCTGGCTGCTGCGCTGCTCCAGCGTGCTGGAAATCAACCAGAACCAGTGGCGCTTCGCGCACGACAAACTGCGTGAAGGCACGCTGGCGGTCATCGCTGAAGACCAACGGCCACACCTGCACCGTCAGGTCGCCCAGGCGCTGGAACAGGTGTATGGCGATGATCCGGATGTGGCGCTGATGCAGAGTTATCACTGGGCACAGGCCGCCGAAGACGAGAAAGAGACCTACTACAGCGCGCTGGCTGGCATGCGCCTGCTGCAGCAGGGGCTGTATGAAGAAAGCAACAAGCGGCTCTCCCGCGCGCACGCGCTGGCCGCGAACCTGAACTTCCCGCCGCTCTGGCGGGCACGGCTGGCGCGCACCCTGGCCGATTCATGTTTGGGTATGGGGATGGTGATGCGCCCCATCAACTACCTGCACGAGGCGCTTGAACACCTGGGGATTGATGCCAGCACAGACGCCGCGTCCATCGCCCAGCGCCTGGGACGCGACGAGCTGCGCCTGGTGACCGAAGTGGAACTGGAACTGGGCTATGGGTATATCGAATATACCATTGAACCGATGCAGAGTATTGATCACCTGCTGCGCGCCGCCAGTATTCAGGAGATTCTGGGCCAGCGGGCAGAACAGGCAGACGCCTATGCGATGCTGGCAACCGGGCTGATGACGGCCGGGGATCCTGTTCGCGCTGCCGATTACGCGCAGCGTGCCTCGGCACTTCTCGATACCGTCAGCGAGGCCGACGCGCCGCTTTCGGTGCTGGCACGCACCCGCTCTAACCTGGCCTACTACTGGACGTTCGCGGCAAAGTGGGAAGCGAGCATCCGCGACGGAGAGCTGAGCGCCGAGCTGTATGAACGGATCGGCGACCTGCTGCGCTGGCGCGGCACACTGATGAACCTGGCGACCTCCTATGAATGGCGCGGGGATTTCAGGCGCGGCATGGCGATGCGCTCCCAGGAATATGAGATTGCCCAGCGTGGCAACAACATCACCGGGCAGATTCGGGCATTGGCGGGCGTGGGGCAGCTTCAGGCGTATCTCGGCCAGATTGAAGCCTCGCGCGACTCGCTGGAGCATCGCGGCGACCTGATCGCGCAGACAGACAACAAATCCAGCACGCGCTGGACGTACCTGGGGATGGTCTATTACCGGCTTGGTCAGTTGGACAAAGCGCGCGAGGCCCTGCCGCGTGCCGTCGAAGAAGTGGCCAGAATCATGGTGCCGACCGCGCACGATATGTTCTCGATTCCGAACACTGCCGAGCTGCTGCTTGGCCTGTGGGAACACGATCCTGAGGCGGCGGCGGCGCTGCACGAACCGGCACAGATGGTTATGGAGCGCGTGATTGAATACGGCAGACGGTATCCTGCCGGTGAACCGCTGATGCTGGTGATTGAGGGGCGCTATGAATGGCTGCGAGGCAATGAGGATCGCGCGTGGGCTTTATGGGAGCGGGCACTGGCGCTGGCTGTAGAACGTGAGACACCGTATGCGCACGGGCTGGCGCATTATGAGATCGGCAGGCACCTGCCGCCGAACGCGCCCGCACGCGCCGAACAGCTAGACAGTGCCCACACGTTGTTTAAGCGGATGGGCATGCGCTATAACCAGCAGTTGACCGAACAGGCCATGCGCGGATAGCGTTTCGCCTGCGCGCGCCTGCACTGTGAGGACGAACGCGCTTTGTCCTCACACCCTTGCAGGAACCGTCAGCAGCCAGTTACAGGCTTATGAGGCGCTTTCGGCACGGGCCAGCCAGTCCTGGGCTGCGCTCAGTTCAAAGAACTGCTGCGACTTCACCATCTTGCCCTCAAGCACGTCCGTTTTGCGCCCGCTTACGATTTTGCCGCTTAGCGAAGGTGAAACCACCAGCGCATGCATAATGCGCAGGTTCGGATGCTGTTCCAACAGTTTATTGATCTGAGGCTGGAATGACGGCATAGGGGCCAGGCGCTGCACCTGGTAGCTGGTATAGATCAGGTAGGGAAGCGCGACGCCCTGATTAGAAAGATCATAGATCAGTTTAACAGGTGCGCTTTGCTGCGCGCGTTCCTGGAGCAGTTCGACAATGTTCTCTGACCACTTCATCATGACATTTGCATCGATGTGCTTCGGCATGTAGCGATACACGCCCTCTTTTTCGTTGTAGCTTCTCAGCAGCCCATTGGTCGGAAAGATGTCCATGCCTCGAAAGTCTCCAAATGTCTATAGCTGCGATTGTACTGCGTGAATGTTAAGGAAGTTAAGGAATCACGCTTAAGATTTGCTTGTGATTTTATCTGACCGCGACGTTGACGCGGGATGTGCGTGAATTTTGCGCATCGTCTGAGATACAATAGACTTCGTGCTGGCGGCGCGCATCGCGCCAGGGATGCCGCCTGATACAGAGAGTGAGGCTGCTGTGTCTGATGTCTTCATTTCCTATTCCCGCAGAAACAGTGACTTTGCACAACGGCTGATGCAGAAGCTGCTGCTTTCTGCAAAAGACGCCTGTGTTGATTGGGAAGGCATTCCGCTGACTTCCACCAACTGGTGGTTTGAAATCAGGCAGGGAATAGAGGCTGCCGACAGCTTCCTTTTCATCATCACACCGGATTCGATGGCTTCGGTGGTGTGCAACATGGAACTGGATTATGCGCTGGAACTGGGTAAGCGCATTATCCCCATTATGCATAAGGAAGTAAGCACCCGCGAAGCTTTTGTGACGATTGCCGATTACGAACCGGATGCGGCAATGACCGAGCGCCTTGGGGGGAAAGATCCGCTGGCCATCGCGCGCGATAACTGGCAGCGCTTAAGCCACATCAACTGGGTTTACTTCCGCGAGAAGGACGATTTCGAAAGTGCCTTCAGGCAGCTCATCACCAGCGTCGAAACTGACCTGGACTATGTAAAAGCGCACACACGCTACCTGGTACGGGCGCAGGAATGGGAACGGGAAAACCAGCGTGCTGATCTGCTGCTGTTCGGCGAAGAAATTGATCGCGCCGAAGCATGGCTGGCGCAAGCCGAGCGATACACGCTGGCAGCAGCACAGCCTGCTGCCGGGCAGGTTGTGAACCCCGCACTGCAGGCCACGCAGCGGCGCTTCATCGAAGTTTCCCGGCGAGCACACCAGCAGCGGCGGCGGCTGGCCCGCAGCGCACAGGTGTCGATAGCGCTGCTGCTGGCCGCGCTGCTGGCAGGAACCGGGGTCGCCGGCATTATCCTCACCACGACACAGACGCAGATCGCGCTGGCGCGTACCGAAGCGGGGGTCATTGCGGCAACCCTGACGCAGGTGCCCCCTACTCTCACTGCGGTCGCGGGGGCAGCGGCACAGTCTGAACGCGAACGGCGCATTGCCACGTCGCTCTCGATCGTGCGCGAACGCCTGAACGACAACCGCCTGGGTGAAGCGATTGATCTGGCCAATGGGATTGTGGCAGAGTAACCTCAGGAAGTTGAGGCGTACCTGGCACGCGCCTCCGTTTTTGAAGACACCGGCGGCCTTGAAGCTGCCATCCGCGATTACACGCAGGCACTCTCGCTGGCCCCGGAAAGGTCGGGGATCTACAATATGCGGGCCTCGCTCTACAGCCAGATGGGACAGCAGGAGGAGGCGCGCGCGGATTATGACCGGGCGATTGCGCTGGAGCCGAGCGATGCAATCTATTACAACAACCGCGCCAATTTCCTGAGGAGCATTGGCGAGCCAGCCCAGGCGCTGGCGGACTTTGACCGTGCCCTGGAACTGGATCCCAACCAGGACACTGCCTATGCCAACCGGGCAAATACCCATGCGCAGATGGGCAATACAGATGCGGCGCTGAGTGACCTGGCACGCGCGCTGGAGATTAACCCCAGCAGTTCAGGCGCTTTGAACCAGAGGGCGAATCTTCTGCTGACGACCGGTGAGTACCAACGTGCCCTGGAAGATTTTGACCGGGCGATTGCGCTGGAGCCTGAATACAGTGTTTATTATGCTAATCGGGGTGCCAATTATTTTGAATTGGCAGAGTACGAAAGCGCGCTTGCGGATTTTGACCGGGCGATTGCGCTGGAGCCGAGCGATGCAGCGTACTACACGAATCGGGGGTTGGCATACACCACGCTGGGGAATCATGAAGCTGCGCTGGACGATTTCAACACAAGCATCACACTGGCCCCACAGAACTCTACAGCGTACACAATGCGTGCCACCGCCTATTTTTCGCTGGAGGACTACGAAGCCGGGCTTCAGGATTACACCTACGTGATCGAGAACCTCTCTGAACCGGGACTCATGAACGTCACAGCGTTCACAAACCGAGGATGGGGCTACTATCTCTTGCAGCGCTATGCAGCGGCGGAACAGGATTTTACCCGGGTGCTGAGCGTGCTGCCAGATGACCTTTGGGCGCGGTTCAATCGCGCGATTACGTACATCCAGGCTGGCGCGCTGGACGCGGCGTATGAAGATTACGCACACGGCGTGCGGGTGTGGCAGTCCGGGACAGATGCGGACGGCGATCTCATCTTAGGACTGGCCGTTGCAGACCTGAACGATGCCATCGCGCTGACACCGCAAAACGGCAACCTCTACGCCTTCCGCGCGTACCTGTACTTCGTCCAGGAGCAGACCGCCCTTGCACGCTCGGATTGGGAACAGGCATGTGCGCTGGGGGCGGAGCTGCTGCCGCCGCTGGCGGAGCTGTACGCCGCTGTCGCATCCCCGAACGCGCCAGCATGCCCATGAAACCGCTGGGGCCGCCAGCCCAGCGCTGACACGCGGTGACTGGCGGATTCCGGGCCACGCCCAGCCCTCCTACACGCACAAGGCGGCGGGGTTTAGTCGTCGTCATCGTCATCGCTGCCGCCATCGCCGCCTGTACTGCCGACACAGCGCGCAGCCCACGCGCCGGATTCAGCCTGTGCCCAGGCTGGCGGCGGCAGCGCGCAGTCGTCACCGCGCCATACTTCGCCGTTGTAAACGACAACCGTCACGCTGATAAAGACCACCTCCAGCACATCAATGCCGCCGGTATCGCCGCGTCTGCCCTCGATGCGTAGGATATCGCCAGGGCGGATGACCGTCAGCAGCGGGTCGTCCTGGTCAAAGCGCAGTTCCACGTCATAGATGATGACGACATCGTCCTGGACTTCGCTTACCGGTCCTTCGATGCGGATCAGCCCCGGCACTTCTGCCTGCGCGGTGGGGATGGCCGTGTGCGTTGGGTGCGCCGTGTGCGTCACCGTCGCGGACGCTGTGAGGGTGGCAGAGGAGGTGACTGTGGGGGTCAGCGTCGTTGTGGGCGTTACGGTGACGGTAGAAGAAGGAGACGCGGTCGCAGTCGCAGTCGCGGTGAGGCTGGCCGTGACGGTGGCTGTCGCTGTGGCGGTCGCCAGCGGCGTGGGTTCCGGGGCGCGCCCGATGATAACGGCCAGCAGCAAGCCGCCCCCCACAGTGACCAGCAGGAGCAGCCATCCCACTTGTCCTAATCCCCGTCCAAACACCTCGCGGACCGCCTGGCGGAGGCGCGGCTCACCGGCGGCAGCGGCAGCCTGGACCTCGGCAGCGGGCACACGGGCGCGCGTGATCAGGCGTCCGGCTTCAACCATAGGGCGCAGTTGGCTGGCAAACTGCGGATAATCCAGGAGGATGACCTCAGGAGTTTCGCCAGCATTCAGGCGATCAATACAGACATTGAACACTTCAATCAAGTCATCACGCACAGCCATACTCATTGTTCCTCTGTTTCCAGCTCCGCCAGAATCTGGCGCAGTGTGCTTACAGCCCGAAACTGCAAGGCTTTTATCGCGTTGGGCTGCTTGTCCATAACGTCGGCGGTTTCCTGCAGGCTCAGTTGCTGGTCGAAGCGCAGCAGCAGCACCTCCTGCTGTGCCGGGGCAAGCATGCTGATGGCTCGGCGCGCGCGCGACATCAGCATGCCGCGCAGTGCCTCGACCTCCGGATCGGTATCGTCATCAGACGCCAGCCACTGGTCGAGCGTATCGACCGGGAGTTCCTGCTCTCGCCCATAATGATCGTTAATCAGGTTGCGTGCCACGCGAAAGATCCAGCCGCGCAGGCTGGTGTGGGGGGCGGTGTCGCGCTTCAGCGCCTTGATGAGCCGTACAAACACCTCACTGGTTAAGTCCTGGGCCATGTGCGGGTCTGCCACACGCAGGCGGCAAAACTGGTAAACCGGGTCGAAATAGTGGTGGTAAATCGTCACAATCGCAGCCTCATCGCCAGCACGGGCGCGGGACAAAGTCTCATCATCGGTACTGACATCGGGTAGGACAAGGATAATCATCGGTTTGGATTACGCCTGTTCGAAATAAGGTCATGATTCAGACCGCGTATGGCGCAAAAGGTTATGCCGGGTTTGGCGAACTGGCCGTAACTTTTCACAGCCTTCAACGTCTCTATCTGCATACGCCGCATCGTATCATAGAGAAAAAGGAGAAATGCATGTTCTGGCAATTTCTGACAAAAGCCATTCGTGTGTGCCTGGCACTCGTGCTGCTGGCGCTGGGACCCGCGCTGCTTACCCGCGCCCAAACGGATCCCGTCAACGTGCCAGATCTGACCGGGCTGAACGTCCCGCAGGCGGCGGCAGCCCTGAACCTTGCCGGGCTGCGTTTGGGGGCACAGCGCCCCCTGGGCTGGACCGCCGCAATGCCCCAGGAACCCGGCACTATCGCCTCGCAGAGCGCCGCGGCCGGCGATTCCGTCCCTTACGGTACGGCGATCGATGTCAACGTCCTCAGCGCTGCCAGCATCCGCCTGGTGTATGATGACAACGACCTGACGATGATTAACAACACGGGCGCTCGCCTGGAGCTGGCGCAGTTCGTGTTCAGCGGTACAGGCGGCACAAAACGTTTTGCGGCGGCAGGCTGGAGACCCCGCCTTGATGCTGGCGATTGTACCCAGATCTGGTCGGTGGCGCGTGGCGAAGCCAAGAACGTTGCGGGCTGCGGATCGGTATTCTGGTTAACGAGCAACAACACCACCGAACATTTCTGGACTCAGGCAGCGGGCGCAGAGCGCTTTGACGTGGTGCAGGACGGAACCGCGGTGGCGACGTGCGACGCAGCAGCCGTGAACTCGCAGGATGTGCCGGTGACGTGTGAATTCTTCGTGCTGGCCGGGCGCGGCGGAAGACTCAACACCCCGTACCTGTACTTCGCCTACACGCCCGACAGCTTCGCTGTCGTCAACACGTCTGACGACTCCTGGATGCGGCTGGATACCACGCCCATCGAAATTCCGGGCTTGCGGCTTAGCGTGGGGGATCCGGCACTGTATGGCAACCCGGATATTGTGGCGGATATTCGCCGCCTCGCCCCCGGGCAATGCCTGCTGCTGACATTATCTGCAGAGACGGGGACGAGCACGCCCGAACCGTGCAGCGTCATTGCGCAGCATGTTGTCTCGCAGGCACAGGCTTTCTGGACAGTGCCCTTCGAACTGCTGCCTGCCTCACGCCCGGATGAACACCTGACCTGCCCGGCAGCTACCGAAGGGCATGTCACCCTCTGTGTGATGCCGCGCTAAGGGTCGCGGAGGGCTAACCCGGATGGCCTGAACCCGGCAGGGCGCACAGCCCATGCGCCCCATCCTCCCCGTTTTGCTGATGCGCACGCACGGTCAGTCAGACGGCGAGGGTGAATCGGCTGCAACGCACACCAGACCGCCGCAGGACAATGCCTCTGCGGCGGTTTGAATCAGCAGCGGGGACCGCAGCAGCACCGGGGCGATTTCAACACGGGTGCCAGTCAGGTTACAGGGAAGGAGGACCGCGCTGAGGTCAGCATCAGGCGTGTGAGACAGCACACAGCCACCGGGGGGCAGCGAGGCGATGCCAAAATCCGCGCCTGAAAGCACAGTGTTACCGGCCTGAATGCGCAGCGCAGAGAGGGGATACGGTGATTCGGTCACGTTGACCAGGGCAAGCACACCCCTGTACCGGCGCGAAACCAGCAGTGCCGGGGGTGTTTCGTGCGGGAAAGGCTGCTGCACCAACGGCAGTATCCAGTCTGCCGCCAGCAGCGTGTCTGGCTGGTGGACGAGATCAGACGTTGGATCGATGAGGAGCTGCGGCGCGCGACTGTTCAGCGAAATCATCGCCCACACGCGAATCTCAATGTCGCTGTATCCCTCCCTTTCAAGCGCGCGCGCCAGATGATGCACAAGCCGCAGGATCATGTGTGGATTGTCTTTCATCTGGTCAAACTGGCGCGCCGTCAGCATATCTTCAGGATACAGCGGCCAGGTCGCCCCTGTGTGCGGATTACTGGCGACGAACGTGATCACGCCGCGTTTTTGGCGCAGGCGCATGTGCCAGGCCAGCGTGTGACCTTCTTCCGTCCAGCTCGCATCGCCAGGGTACAGCCAATGCCGCAGCGGCAGAACGATCTGGATGGCGAAATACCCCGCGAGCGCGGCCATAATCCAGCGGCGGCGCGCGGTGTAGGGCGGTTGATGGGGCGCGGCGCTGGGCTGGTGCGCAGCACGCCCCGGCACCCGAAACCAGCCTGGCGGAAGAAACAGCAGCGTGGCAGCCAGCGCCAGCCAGGGAAACACCCCGATATTGAACAGGCGCGCGTTCGTCAGGTGAAAGCCTGTGGCCAGGATAAGCGCCAGAAGGCGCGTGCGCCGCCACAGCAGCAGAGGCACAACGAGCAGGTCAAACAGCAGCCCGCCATAGCTGAACAGCATGACCATCCATTCCGCGGTAAAGTGCGCGCCGATCACGGGGAAATCTGTGCGATCTGCCAACCACGCGCGCATCGGTTCCCCTGCCAGCCAATCCGGGTTGATTTTGGCCAGCCCGCCGAACACGTAGACCAGGGCCATCTGCCCGCGCAGTGCCCACAACGCCCAGGCGGGGGCCGTGCGGGTTCGGATGTGTGGGCGCAGCAGAGCATCCACAGACAGCGCGCGGTGGGCAGGCACGAAGATCATCAGAAAGCTGATGAGGCTGATGAGGTAGAAATGGTTGAGGTACTGCGCCTGGTCCAGCAGAAATACATAGCTGAAACAGAGCCAGAAAGCGCTGATGGCGGTGCGGTAGTTTGCGCCCAGCAGCACCATGACCGACAGCAGACCGAGGGCATGAAACAGCAGTACCATGCCCTCAGCCGGGAGCGGGCGAACCCAGGCGAAACCGTAATAGTGAAAGTAGAACGTGGGTTCAATGTAGTAGCGGGCGATGCGGTCATAGTGGAAATACCGCCACACCTCCCACAGCATCAGGCCGCCGAATGCGACGCGAAAAAACACGAGCGGCAGAATGCTGATCGGGTCAAACAGACGGTTCACGCTACGTGTGCGCATGGTTCTCTTTCGCTCAACACACATTCGTACATAACGAGGGCTGGCTTCTGCCAGCCCTGCGTCTGGCTCCCGGTGGATCATCTGGCGCTAATCGTCGTCGTCGTCACCGCCGCCATTACCGCCGCCGCGTCCGCCACCATCCCCTGAGGGCGGACGGTCTACGCAGCGCGCGAAATAGGCTGGGGCAGAGATGCGGCGCACGAAATCCGGCAGCGGGGTGCAGTTACCGGGATCGCGCCAGACCCGACCATCGATAATGACCACATCGACATTGATGAAGATGATCGTAATCACGGTGATGTTAAACACAAGGCGTTTGTCATCATCTTCGTCATCTTCATCATCATCACGATCGTCGTCGTTCAGTTCGCCAACAATCCGCAGGATATCGCCGATCTGTATGACGGTGAGCAGTGGATCATCGATATCGATAACGACATCGAAATCGTAAATGGTGATGATGTTGATGTTAATGGCGACAACCGGCCCCTCAATGATTATGATGGTCGGCGCGTCGTCGTCCGGGGTCGGCGTTACAGCCAGCGTGGGGTGGCGGACAAGGCGGCTGTAGTAAGCGTTACGTCCGGGGTCGGCGTCACGGTGGGTGTTGCCGACAGCGCGACGGTTGTCTGGGTTGCATCTGGCGTGTGCGTTGCGGTGAGTGTCGGTGACGGATCATCGTTCCCATCTGCCGCTGAAAGCGGCGTTGCGGTGCCGACCTGCATAACACGGTGATCCGTCTGCTGGCCGCTGACGGATACCAGTGACGGGACAAAGATGCTGATAAGTACCCCAATCACCATCAAGCGCATGTACTGCGTTAGGCGCTGCTGCATAATGACCTCCATTGATCACGGCTTATGCTCTATAGACGGTTAACCGTAGAGAAGGTTACGGTGAATCCTGTGTCGGGGCAGCCGCTGGCCGCCTGGCGGCGCTGCCTCATCGACTCCCCAGGGCGGCACGTTGTATACTTGGAAGCAAGGCCGAAGCATGCGGCACAGACACGTGCGGGCCGCACAACGGGGAACAAGCCAATGATCAGTGAACAACGTGTGCTGGAGCGGATCGTCCGGCGCATGGATGCCGACCTACAGCTCATCGCATTTCAAAGGCTGCCTGGAGGCGCATCCGCGCACGTGATGCGCCTGGATGTCCAGACCGCTGACGGATCCTTGCAGAGACTGCTGCTGCGCATTCACAGCGACACGGACCGCAGCAGAAATGCGCGCGTGGCGCACTGCGAATTTGCAGCGCTGAAGGCCGCGCGTGCCGCCGGACTGCCGGTGCCGCAGGCGTATGTCGTGGATGAGTCCGCTGAAGTGTACCCCAGTCCTTATGTCATCCTGGATTATGTTGATGGGATGCCCGAATTCTCACCGGCTGACCTGCACGATTACCTGACGCAGTGCGCCCAGGCGCTGGCAAAGCTGCACCGCGCCCTCGAAACGCTGCCGGAGGCTGTGCGCCAGCCGCTCGCGAATTTGCATGACCGGGCAGAGCATGTGCTGTGGTGGATCAGATATGAACCGACCCGGTTGGACGAGACAATTGACGAAGGTCGGCTGCGCGCTGCGCTGCGCGGGTTGTTTCCGCTGGCGCAGGCCAATACCCCCGCGCTGCTGCATGGGGATTTCTGGCCGGGAAACCTGATCTGGCGCGATGGCCAGCTTGTGGGCCTGATCGACTGGGAAGATACCGAACTGGGCGATCCGCTGTCCGATCTCAGCATCGCGCGGTTGGAGCTGTTGATGGCCTTCGGCGAAGCCGCACCCCGGATATTCACCGAAATGTACCGGGCGCACATGCCCCAGCTAGACTACAGGCACCTGCCGCAGTGGGATTTGTTCGCTGCGCTGCGTGCCGCCAACAACCTGACGGCGTGGGCGGGTACGTGGCTGTCAAACAACCGCCCGGATGTCACGCACGAGACCATGCTGGCCGCGCACAGCGGGTTCGTACAGCGCGCGCGCCATCAACTGGGCCTTTAACGTTGTTCCAGACAAAAAACCAGTTCTCCACCCGCACGAGATGCTGCGCTGGAGCACGCCTGTTAGGATGGCGGCTGTGTGACCAGCCAGCGCCACACGACACGGAGCGCATCCACATCGTCGCGCTGGTAGGCGCAGGCACGGGCGAGGGCCGTTTCGTCTTGTCTGGCCAGCCACAGATTGTAGTCATTGAAGGCCGCATCCCACGCTTCATAGACCGACCAGGCGAAGCCAAGATAAGCCGCGACAACTTTCAGCGACGATCCCTTAACCGGAAATTTGACAGCGCGGTTGAAGGCCGCATGGAGGTCGTGCAGCCGGTCGTCCAGGGCGTCGCGCACGGCTTCAGGCGCACTATGGCGCATCACCCCTGCATCGAAACCCGTCCAGTGAAAGATGGGTAAGGCGTTGGCGGCAACACCCGCTGCGAAAACTTCCCAGGCTGTGGCGCTGTCTGGCACCAGGGTGATGTGATGGCCATCCGGGAGCCGCAGCGAATGCGGGCGGCTGATGTGTGGCGCGACGAGCGCGATACTGCCGTTCCCGTCCATAGCTGACCAGCCAATGCTCCAGACGGTGCCCGCGCGCGGATCGGTCTCGATGTCAAAGAACCAGCCACCCTGCAAACACTGTGACATGAGATCGCCGTACCAGACGGGTGCCCCGGCCACCCAGGCGCGTGCATGGGCATGATGGGCGTCTGCGGTGGACTTGATGCCTTTGAACCGGCGCAGGTCGTCTGGATGCATGGCGGCGATTTCGCGCAGGTCACTGATCCCGGCGCTGCGCAGGGCCGTCTGTGTATCGGCGCGCAGCCCGGAAAGCAACCCCAGATCGAGGCGTTTTTCGGCGACCTGACGACACGGGGAATACCAGTGACATGTTGCGCAGTGTTTCAGCAGCGATACAGGCGGTTCCTCGCTTCTGGAAAGCAGAACTTCCACCGCGCGCGCGATGACCTGCATCAGGAGGGTTTCATCGAGGCGGTGCTGTAAGGTTCTGAGCGGATGCCCGTCTTCGTCGCGGCCCAGCCAGAATTCGCCCAGGGGTTCGCCGTCCTGATGCTGCGAGAGCAGCCACAGGTAGGCGTCAAGCTGAAGTTCGTCGCGCGGGTCAAGCGTGGTGTAGTGCTTGATCTCGATCACTCCGTAGACATGGGGGGATGCCGCAAGCCGCACGAGCCGGTCCGCACGTCCACGCATCACAACGGGTGGGCAGCCGGGCAGCGTGAGGGTCGCTTCAAAGTATGCGCCCATAATGGCCTTCACACCCTGCGCCATCGCCTGCCGGGTGAACCGAAGCCCGGAATTCCACGACAGCACGGGAACAACCTCGCGCTGCGGGCTTAGCGCTTCCTGCACCACCCTTTCGTGTGCGGCCCCTTCCTGCTGCCGGTGCAGCACCATAGGGGGCAGCGGGTCGCGCTGGGTATCGTCGGCATAAAAATCCAGCCACACGCGGCGCTCGCACATGAGCAAGAGACGGAGTACAGTGGGTGTAAGGATGATCGGTTTCAAACGACTCTGCCTGATCGTTTTCCAGAATACCTGAGGGTGTGTGATTTTGAATGAACACGAGACAGTATAACACGAAAGCGGGTAAGCCTGTGTGGACGTTTCGGCTTGCCGGGAAATGCTTGGAGGCGCGCGCGTTATCAGGCATACTGTGATGGTTCATGACGATTCTTTGCAATCCTTATAGGGGGCACAGATAAGCCTGATGCAAAGCAGCTCACACACACGCTTAAGCCTGCTGGCGGCAGGTATCGCCGCCCTGCAGGCGCTGGATATTGCCATTCACGCCGCCACAAATCAGTTGGAACCGGTCCGCGTCCTGTCCAATATGCTGATCCTTGCGTGGCTGGTCGCTGTGCGTTCTGACCGGTTCAGCGGGCGGGTGCCGCAACTGACGCTCGGCCTGGTAGGAACGTACCTTGCGTTCAACCTGTTCTTCCTTGCCAATGAGGGGCTGACCAATCCAGACAACGGCCAACCGCGTGTTGCGCTGTTTCTGCTGGTCGGCGCGACGCTGGCGCTTGCTGGGCTGCTGGCGTATTTACAGCAGAAGCGCCAGTGACCAGCGGCACGGCGCGCGGTTATCAGGGGGCACCTGGCATAAGCAGCGCCATAGTCTGAGCGCAAACAATGGCGATGCGCTACACAAGCGACCCGCGAGCGTGTGTCGCCTCAGGGCAGCCACCGGTATCTCAGGGAGGATTAATGCAATGGTTTACACGTATGTTTGGGCAATGAGAAGCGAATTCGTCGCCAGGTTCTGGCGCATGATGGGAATCGCCGCGCTGATACTCCCGGCGCTGGCGGGTTGTGGAGCGGGGATCCGAGACGCTGCCGGGGATTTGCCGCTGGCGGCAGATCAACCGACAGTCCTGTTCTTTTTCACCGATAACTGACCGCCCTGAAGGCAGATGCAGCCCATCGTGAATGGGCTTGAGGCAGAGTTTCGGGGGTCAGTGACGTTTGAGGCGTTGAACGCGCGTGACGGGGGTGCTGGCACAGCGGCATTTGAG
>CAZQIJ010000041.1:0-17554 GCA_964592955.1 uncultured Anaerolineaceae bacterium | reverse complement strand
ATCCACCACACTGCCCAGCACCATCACACCGCTCCTGACCTTGTTCTTGAACCAGTCAGACATCTCGCGCAGCGTATCCATAGGGACATCCTCGACCTGCGCAATCATGGCCTGAACACCCTTGATCGTCTCCAGGTTCTGCACAAGCTGGTCGAAGCTGGCCTTTGCCAGTTCGCGCCGCAGCGTGGCGAGCTGCTTGCGGGTGTTGGTCAGGTCATCCTGCAGGGCGGCAATGCGGCGCGGCAGTTCGTCTGGGGTTGTGTTGAGCTGTGACGCCAGTTCACCCAGCATCTCCAGTTGCCCCTGAACATAGTCCACAGCCCCGCGCCCGGTCAGCGCTTCTACACGGCGCACCCCAGAGCTGACGCTGCCCTCGCTGACGATGATAAATGGCCCGATTTCGCCGGTTCCCCCCACATGCACGCCACCGCACAATTCATAACTGTACCGTGTGCCATCGCGCCCGATGCTGATGGTTCGCACCCGGTCGCCATATTTCTCGCCAAAGAGCGCCATCGCGCCCTCGCGGCGGGCTTCGTCGAGGCCTTTTTCCGCCGCAATCACGGGGTAATTCCCGATCACGGCTTCGTTCACTTCGGCTTCAATCGCTTTCAGCGCGTCAGGGGTCACACGGGCATCGTGCGCAAAGTCAAAGCGCAGGCGATCCGGCGCGACCAGCGAACCGCGCTGCTGCACATGGGTGCCCAGATGGTTGCGCAGTGCCGCATGCAGGAGATGTGTTCCGGTATGGTTGCGGGTGATGTCGGCACGGCGCTGGGTATCAACCTCGGCGCGCGCCGTATCTCCGCGGTGTGGGGTGCCTTCCACCACTTCGCCGATGTGAACGACCAACCCGCCAACCGGGCGACGCATATCCTCAACCTCAATCTGCCAGCCGTCACCGCTGATGGTGCCGGTATCGCTGACCTGGCCACCCGCCTCAACATAGAAGGGCGTTTCGTCCAGCACCACCTCAACCTTATCGCCAGCGATTACGCTTTCAACCGGCTGGCCATCGCTGATGAGCGCCAGCACCTTTGCTCCGGCAATGCCGGTTGGACCATAGGGAGCGTAAGCAATCTGCTGAACCCCGCCCGCGCGGAGTTCTGCCAGCAGGGTATTGTAGAGATCTGCGGATTCGATCCTGCCCATTGCCTGACCGCCGCCGCTGATCTCTGCATGGCGTTCGCCCGCTTCCTGAAACCCCTTCATATCTACGCGATAGCCGCGTTCTTCGGCAATGTCGCGCGTGACCTCAATGGGCAGCCCAAGTGTAGCCTTAAGGTAAAAGGCTTTTTCGCCGGGCAGCACGCCCTGTGCTGGCAGCGCGTCGAGCATATCGTTCAGTTCCAGCACGCCGCGATCCAGCGTCTTGCGGAAGACCTGTTCTTCTTTTTCAATGGTGCGGCGAATGGCCACCGCCCGTTCCTGGAGTTCGGCATAATGTTCACCCATAATTTCGATGACCGCATCTGCGACCTTGCTCAGGAAGGGTTCGGTGAAGCCGATTTTGCTCCCAAAGCGCGCCGCACGGCGAATCACCAGACGGCACACCGAATCCCGCCCCTTGGCCCCTGGCAGAACCCCGTCTGCGATCAGGAAAACCGCCGCGCGCACATGATCGGCAATCACGCGGTAGGGCACGATGTTGGCGTCGCGTTCCGCGTCTGTGTGGCCGGTCAGGCGCTGTGTGGCCGTGATAATGGGCGTGAACAGATCGGTTTCGTAATTTGTCTTCACGCCCTGCACGATGCTGACAATACGTTCCAGACCCATACCGGTATCCACGCCGGGCGCTGGCAGCGGCTCGTCAAACTGCCCGGTGTGGGCGTCATCCGGCTGGGTGCGATTAAACTGCATGAACACGAGATTCCAGATCTCAAGGAAGCGGTCATCTTCCGTCTGAAGCATTGGCACAATCGTGTCTTCGCCAAGCTCAGGCTGTTTATCCCAGTGAATTTCAGAGGTAGGGCCGCAGGGGCCGGTATCGGCCATCTGCCAGAAATTTGTTTTCGGCCCCATCCGGGCGACGCGCTTCGGGTCAACGCCCACTTCATTGACCCAGATATTATAGGCCTCATCGTCGTTCTGGTAGACGGTGAACACCAACCGGTCTTTCGGCAGGCCATAGGCATCGGTCAGCAGTTGGTACGCGAACTTGATGGCGTCGCGCTTGAAGTAATCGCCAAAACTGAAATTGCCCAGCATCTCGAAGAACGTGTGATGGCGCGGCGATGGCCCCACATTTTCCAGGTCGCTGTGCTTGCCGCTAACGCGCATGCATTTCTGCGATGTCGTGGCGCGATGATAGTCCCGATGATCCAGCCCCAGGAAGACATCTTTAAACTGCACCATACCGGCGTTGGTAAAGAGAAGGGTCGGGTCATTCGCCGGGACAAGTGAGGATGACGCGACGCGCTTGTGGGAGTGTTCTTCAAAGAATTCGAGAAACAGTTCTCTGATCTGACTGCTGGTAAGGCTCATGGCATTAACCCTTCATGGCTGTAGGAGCATGGTTGTCACCTGGTGAGGCTGCGCTCATCACCAGGGAATTATATTCGTCTGCGAAAAGCCAAACAATGGCCTAAATCGCCTTTTCCGGCACACACTATCGCAGATCCATGCCAGACTCAACGGCCCTGGTCAGTTCTGCCGGGGTCGGCGCATAATTGCCCACGCGCCGCACCACCAGACCGCTCGCATAGTTCGCAAGGCTGGCGGCTGCCTCCAGCGGTGCGCCAGCGGCAACCGCCAGCGTAAGCACTGCAATGGCGGTATCGCCAGCGCCCACCGTATCGTAGACATCTGTCACCTGCGGCGCTGGGCTGTGGAAGGCCGTTCCGTGTGGCGTCCCCACGCTCGCGCCATCTGCGCCGCGTGTGATCACCATCGCGCCCGTCAGCCGCAGCAACCGTACCAGTTCCAGCGCCGCCGCCCCGAAATCGTCATCGGTATGCAGGTCGCGTCGCAGGTACGCGCGTGCTTCATCCGCGTTGCACTTCACCAACCCGAACCCCATATATTTGTCCAGGTGCCCCTGTGCGTCTGCCGATAGCAGGCGCGCGCCTGCCTGGCTTTGCCTGCGGATCGTATCCACCAGCGACGGTGTCAGCAGGCCGATGTGATAATCCGAAAGCAGCACCGCATCCACACCTTCCTGAATCACCTGATGGATGAGGCTGCGCAAGCGCCGCTCGGTCAGCTCGCCTATTGGTTGGCGCGAGAGTGTATCCAGCCGCGCCACCTGCTGCGGGAAACGCAGACCCATCTGCGCCATGACGCGCATTTTCACGGTCGTGGGGCGGCCCGGATCAGTCACGAGTGCTGCCGTATCGATGCCGCACGCCTGCAGCACCTGGCGCAGGTTCGTGGCGGCGCTGTCTGATCCGACCACCCCGCCCTGGATCGCCGTGCTGCCCAGCGCCACAATGTTAGCCGCCGGGTTTGCCGCCCCTCCCGGAATTAACCGCCTGGATTCAAATTCGAGCACAGGTACGGGCGCTTCGCGGCTCAGGCGTGTTGCCTTGCCGGTCAGATACTCGTCCAGAATCAGGTCGCCAATCACCAGCACACGCTGTTCAGCAAGCCTGGGAATCCAGCTTTTCAGCGTGTCATCTGTACAGTCCTCGGTCATCTTCTCTGCACTCGATTTCGTCGTGGTTCGGTGCTACGCCTCAGGCACAGCCTGGCACGCCACCCAGTATCCAGCATTGTAACGCCATCACCGCCCGCAGGTTACGGTCAAACTCGGCGCTGCGCCAGGTTGCCAGCTCCACATCTGCCGAAGGAATGCCCAGGGACGAGACCCACGCCGGGGCTGTACCCGTGACGGGGTATGCGGTGAAATCCGCCCCATAGCTGTAACCAGACGCCTCCCCATAGACAGCCGCCATGCGCTCCGAACCGCCGTCGTCACCTGCGCAGCCGCCTGCGAAGATACCATCTGCCGCGCTGTGATAGAACAGCACCACCGACGGATTAAGCTGCGTGATCCAGGTGGAAAGTGTCTGCGTTTCAGGCTCTGAAAACGGCGCTGCGCCGGGGCTGACCTCCTGACTGCGAAAATAGGCCACAGGCTCCCATCCACAGCCCCAGTTGCGGTTCAGGTCAACGGCATTCGCGTTAAAACGGCCTTCCAGCACGCGCCCCTGTGACAGTCCATCAGGGTTTAGTGAGGGAATGATGACCAGCGAAATCCCGGCAAGCACATCGCCGGGTGACGCCTGGAAGTGCGCCACAAGCGCGTTCATCAGGTCCACCGTGTTCGCTTCCCAACCGCCATGAATGCCGCCCACCAGCATGATCGTGCGCCCTGTGCCGAAACGCCAGGCGGCCAGTTCGCGGCGGCGTGCCGACTGCCCGAAGACCAGGTATTCCGGTGATCCATTCGCCAGCGCGCCGACTGCCGTGCCAGACACGCTCGCTGCCCGGATTTCAGTTACCGGCGCACGGGTCAGCAGTTGCAGCGCAGCGCTGGGCGATACCGCCAGCGTAGGCAGCGGTGTCGTTGTGGGCACCTGGGTGTGGGTGCTGGTGATAAGGCGCGTGGGTACTGCGCGCAGCAGTCGTGTGGGGAACGGTGAGGCTGCCACAACAGCGGTTGAAGGCTGGAACAGCGTTGGGATGACTTCTGCGTGAGAATCCGATGTAAGGGTTTGTGTAGGTGATTGGCACCCTGAGGTGACTAAGAGTATGATAACGAGTAATTCGACCCACAGTGAAATTCTGGCCGTGCTATGTCGAAATACCGGTGAGAATTGTCTGATCTGTATACAGTCCATTGAGGCGACTTATGTCCCGATCATCATTAGCCCTGATCATGCTTATAGTGGCTGCGCTGGCAGCCTGTGCGCCGCAACCGCAGGATGCAGCGGAACTGCCAACCCTGTTAGTGCTCCCCACGCTGGCACCCAGCAGCACGATGGCCAGCAGTCCCACACCAACCATCACACCCACAGCGACTCACACGCTGACGCTCACCGCGACGGTCACGCCGTCCATTACGCCGACGCGCACGCCTGCCGCAACCCACACCGCCAGCGCGACCACCGCGCCGCGCAATACCCCTACCAACACCATCACGCCAACGCAGACCCCCGTCCCGGTGACCGAGACGCCTACAATTACGCCAACCTCCAGTTTACCCCAGATTATCACATTTACGACAAGCTCGACGACTGCGGTTGTGGGTGGTCAGGTCGCGCTCACCTGGGAAGCCGTGGGGGATGCTGTGCGCATCGAGCAGGTGAATCCGCAGGGGGTCATTGTTCAGACATTAGGCGCACTGGCACAGTCCGGGTCTACCACCGTGATCATTCCATCCGGGCAAGGCACACAGATCATCTACAGGTTGGTGGTGACGCGCGGAACCACTTCCGAAACCCGCACGGTAACGATCGCCATCAGCGGTCAGACGAGCAACTGCCCTATCCCCTGGTTCTTCGCAAATCCCCCGGCAGATGCGGGCTGCCCCACCGGCCCGGCAGTGACAGCGGACGGCGCATTCCAGCCGTTTGAGCGCGGCGTGATGCTCTACACCAATGCCAACACGCAGAATACCGTCTATGGGCTTGCCAACGTTGGCGGTATGCTGGCTGAGAACAGCTATAACCGCGCAGTCAGCACGTGGAACGGCACGGATACCTACGCGACGTTTAACTGTGCAGGTGCGCCGCCGCAGGGCTTTGCCACACCAGACCGGCAGTTCGCATGGGCCTACTGCAACACCAATGCGCCTATTGGAACGTGGAATTACAGCATCGGTTGGCCCACTGCCCCCATCGATACCAGCCAGCGAACGATTCAGTTTGGGCAGACGGGGATTATCTTTATCGATAGTCCGAGCGGCATTATTTACCGCCTGAATCCATTCCAGCCGAATGCCGTTTTTGCGACATGGTCTCGCGCCAATTAGTGCTGTGGACATGCCAGGCGGCCAGACATGCCGAAACGGGCACAAACGGCAACAGCACGCACTGGCGGCATCTGCGCCCTAAGACGGCTCGTTGTGACGAATTGTGACGAATTGTGTCGCGCTGGTTTGCGTCAGATGCCCCCAGATGCAGCGCAGCTCTCACTTCAGACCTGTGGTGGGCTGTGCTACAATCGGCATGGGTCATTAGGGATGCGGTGGGAGTACCCACATGCAGAATGAGGATTTCGCGTGCGCCGCTGGCTGATGCTGCTTGCTCTCATAATCATACTGGCGCTGCTGGTTGTGTTGAACCGCAGCGCCCACAACTGGATCTTCACAGTGCCCGCAGCGCCGGGTGCGCTGATCTATGTGGCGGCGTTCGAAGATTACCTGGACGAGTGGGAACCGGCACGCGGGCGGCTGTCTGCCGAGGCGGTGGATGGCGTGATGCGCGTGGCAGTGGACACCGAAGACAGCAGCGTTTTCTCACCGTCGCTGATGTATTTTTCTGATTTCGACCTCAGCGTGGAGGCAACTGCGGTCAGCGGGCCGGTTGCAAATGGCGCTGGAATTGTATTCCGCCTCCGCGACCCTTCCAACTATTACGCGTTCATTGTAGGCAGCGATGGCTGGTACCAGGTGCAGCGTTATGCCAATGGCACACTGCGCTTGCTCAGCACATGGATCGAGTCGCCGGCTGTTCGGGTCGGAATCGGCGAAACCAACGTGCTGCGCGTAATGGCGACAGGCAACCGTTTCCAATTCTACATTAATGGGCAACGGGTATTGTTGTGCATCCCGGATGATCCCAATGCGCAGAGTACGCTGGAGGGAGAGACGTGCAAGGATGGACAGATGCTTGACACGCTGATCGATGACTCCTTCTCCAGCGGGTACCTGGGGCTTGTGGGAACAAGCGGTTTCTATGAGGGGGGCGTGGTCATCGAATTTGATAATCTGATCGTGTATGGGCCGGAGCAGGATGAAGATCCATCTTAGGATGTTGGGCTGTCGCCTGAACCAGAGCGAAATCGACACGATAGCGCGGCAGTTCAGGCAGCAGGGACACGAAATTGTGGAAGATGCCGCGCTTGCTGACTGGCATGTGGTAAATACCTGTGCCGTGACCCACAAGGCGGAAGGCAGCAGTCGCAAACTGATACGCGAACTGCACCGCGCTAACCCTTCGGCGCAGATCACGGTCACCGGATGCTATGCACAGATTGCGCCAGAGCGCCTGGCGGCGTTGCCGGGTGTTGCTCGCGTCATCGATAACGTCGGCAAAGATACCCTCGTCGAAACCCTGACCGGGCAGCCTGCTGAGAAATTCGATTTTGAGCCTGTCAGCCGGGGGGCGCATGCCGGGCGCACACGCGCTTTTATTAAGGCGCAGGATGGCTGTGACAATGCGTGCACGTTCTGCATCACAACCGTGGCGCGCGGTGCCGGGCGCAGCCGCCCCACGCAGGATATCATCGATGAAATCCGGTTTCTGCACGCCAGCGGTTACCAGGAAGCCGTACTCACAGGGGTTCACCTCGGCAGCTATGGGCATGATCAGGGCGACGCAAACGGGCTGGCACACCTCGTCCGCGCAATTCTGGCTGAAACCGAAATCCCGCGCGTGCGGCTGTCATCACTCGAACCCTGGGATTTGTCTGAAACTTTTTTCGACCTCTGGGAGGACCCGCGCCTGTGCCGACATCTGCACCTGCCGCTGCAAAGCGGATGCGACCAGACGCTGAAGCGGATGCTGCGTCGCACCAGCCAGGCGAGCTTCTCTGCGCTCGTCCAGGCGGCCAGGCAGCGTGTGCCGCAAATGTGCATCACAACGGATATCATTGCAGGGTTTCCGGGCGAAACAGACGACGCGTTCGAGCAGAGCGTGGCGTTCATTGCGGCGATGGATTTCGCCGGGCTGCACGTCTTCCCCTACAGCCGCCGCGACGGTACCGCCGCGGCGCGCATGCGTGGTCATGTGGGCGAAGAGGTCAAGAAGCAGCGTACAGCGCGCCTGGTCGCATTATCGCGTGAATTAGAACGCGCCTATGCCCAGCGGTTTGAGGGCAAAACAATGCCAGTCCTTTGGGAACAGGTTGCCGGGGTGACGCAGGACGGCTACCTCAATGTAGGGTATACTGATAATTATGTTCGTGTGCGCTGTGTGCATCCACGTGTTCTCACGAATACCATCCTGCCTGCGCGAATGCAGAAGTACGACGAAACGCATGGTCACATGCAGGTGCAGGTGCTCATGGAAGTTGTGGCAGAAGAACCGGTGATCATTTCACCTGGAGGATAGACCCATGGAAGACCCAAGAGAACAACTCAACGCGGCGCTGAAAGAAGCCATGCGCAGCAAAGATAACCTCCGGCGCGATGTCATCCGTATGACGCTTAGCGCCGTGAAGCAGGTTGAAATTGACAGCCGCAAAACGTTAAGCGGTGCGGAAGTGGCCGACATTCTGCAAAAAGAAGCCAAACGCCGCCGCGAAAGCATAGAGGAGCTGGCAAACGCAGGCCGCGAGGATACTGCCGCCGAACAGCGCGCCGAACTGGCGATCCTCGAAGCCTTTATGCCCACACAGCTCACCCTCGAAGAGGTGAAGGCCATTGCCAGCGAAATCATCACCGAAGTGGGGGCATCTGGCCCCAAGGATCAGGGCAAAGTGATGGGGCCATTGATGGAACGCATTCGCGGGATGGCAGACGGCAAGATCGCGAACCAGGCAGTACGTGAACTGCTTTCCAGCTAACATCGGTTACGGCTACGGTAAACAACAATGATCCCTCTCCTTGGCGAACTGCTGGAGCGTTTCTTCGGCCTGCCAGTGGAACGGACCGTGCGTGTGCTGACGCGTATCGCGGTGTTCGTGGCAGCAACGCTTTTCCTGCTGCTGTCCACCGGCATTGTGGCGTTTGACAGTATTTTTCCGAGTCCCTCTGCTGTGGCCACACTCACTGTGGGTGATGTTGCCCCGCGCGATATTACCGCGCCAGAAACGCTGACGTATGTGAGCCGTGTGCAGACCGAACAGCGCCGCCAGGACGCACGCGATGCCGTGCGTCCCATTTATAACTCGCCTGATCTGAATGTGGCGCGCGTGCAAAGTCGCCAGGTCCACCAGATTCTCGAATTCATCGATAATGTGCGCCGCGATCCCTACGCAGATTCTGACCAGCGCAGCGCGGATATTCGCCAGATTACCGCCCTGACCCTGGATGACGCCATCATCCAACAGGTTCTGCAGCTTACCGACGAAATGTGGGAGGACGTGGCCGACGAAGTGGTTCGCCTTCTGGAACAGGTGATGCAGGAGTCGATTCGAGACAGCGAGCTTGCTGGGGTGATCGAACGGCTTCCGGTGCAGGTCAGCCTGCGCTTCACAGACCAGGAAGTCGGCGTGATTGTGGCGGTTGTTGAAGATCTGGTACGCCCAAACACCACGCCAAACAATGATAGTTCAGAGCTGGCCCGGCAGCAGGCTGCCGCCGCCATTCCAGACGTGGTGGTCACACTTCAGCGCGGGGAGATTATTGTCAATGGTGGCAGCATTATCACGACGCGTGAATATGAAGCGCTGGAACAGCTCGGGCTACTCCAACCCACCAACCGCCGCCTGCCGGAAGTTGGACGTGCCTTCATTGCATCTATTGTGGTGATGGTGGTTACCGGCCTGTATATTGCGCGTTTTCGCCCTTCACTGCTCTACAGCGAACCGCGCTTTCTGTCCCTGCTGGCAGTCATTTTTCTCATCATCCTTTTTGGCGCACGCCTGACCCTCGGACAGGAAGTTTACGTGTATCCTGCCGCCCTGCTGTCGCTGCTGTATGTGGCCATTACCGGCCCGCACATCGCCATTATCGGCACATTAGGGCTGGCGTTTCTGATGGGGCTGATGAGCAGCAACTCGCTGGAAACAGCCACGCTGGTGACAGCCACCGGCATCATTGGCGCGCTCACGTTGCGGCGTGCAGAGCGCCTGAACAGCTTCTTCGCTGCCGGACTGATGATTTCGCTGGTCGAAATCGCCGTCGTTGCCATCTTCAACCTGGCTGCACCGACATCTATTTCGATGAGTGAATCGCCGCTGCTGCTGGCCTACGCCCTGATCGGCGGTATTCTGACCGCTGCCGCCGCCGTAGTGGCGCTGTATGTGATCACGCTGATTTTTAACCTGCCGACCGCGCTCAAGCTCATTGAGCTGAGCCAGCCCACGCAACCCCTGCTTCAGCGGCTCCTGCGCGAGGCCCCCGGCACCTACCAGCATTCACTTCAGGTGGCCAATCTTGGCGAACAGGCCGCCGCCGCCATCGGCGCGAATTCGTCACTCGTCCATGTCGCGGCGCTGTATCATGACATCGGCAAGATGTTGAACCCGGCTTTTTTCACCGAGAATCAGCGTGATGTTGGCAACCCGCATGACGCCTTAAATGACCCCTATCGCAGCGCAGATATTATTATCCAGCACGTGACTGGCGGTGACGACATGGCGCGCCAGTTTCGCCTGCCGGCCCGCATCCGCGACTTTATTCGTGAGCATCATGGCACCACACTGGTGACCATCTTTTACCATCAGGCGGTTGCGCTTTCAGGCGGGGATGCCTCGGCTGTAGAAATGTCGGACTTCACGTATCCTGGACCAAAACCGCACAGCCGCGAAACCGCTATTCTGATGCTGGCCGATAGCTGTGAGGCCGCCGTGAGGTCGCAGCAGCCCCGCACCCAGCAGGAAATTGAAGACACAGTTAACAGCATCATTCACCAGAAGCAGGACTCCGGCCAATTGGATGACTCTGGCTTGTCGCTTGGGGATCTGCGCGCAATTCGCCGGATATTTATCGACATGCTGAAAGCGACGTTCCACCCGCGCATCAATTATGCTGAAGCGATCGCGCGCGCACGCGGAGAAATCCCCTCCCGCGCTGCACCGGATGACCGTGCTGCCTGGCCGGAAGGCACAGCCGCACGCCGTTCGCAAACTATGGAAGTGCCGTCACTGATGGCAGAAGAAGATGACTCGCCGCTGCCAGATGTCCCTCCACTGCGGCGCAGTAATGGCAAGCCGCCGGAATCGGCGGCAGAGTCGCCAGCCGACAGCGCGCCTGACAGCGCAGAGCATGATGCACCCAGGAACGCCTCGGGCGATTCGGCGAATGCGCAGGCAGATCTACCAAACAATGAAGATAAGGACTAAAGTGAGCGTTGAAATCGTTAATGACCAGGGTTTTGTAGTTGATGAAGACAGTTTGCGGCTGGCTGCTGAGACGGTTCTAAACCAGCACGACCTGAGTGACCACGAATTGACAGTAGTCATTGCAGACAATGACGAGGTGAGCACACTGAACCAGCAGTATCGCGGCATCGAAGCGCCCACAGATGTGCTGTCGTTCCCTGCCGAGGCGCTGCCAGAAGAAATCGAGGAAGTGCCCTACCTGGGCGACATTATCATTGCCTATCCCTATGCGGCGGCCCAGGCCGAGCGGGAACAACACGATCTGCGCGCCAGTCTCATGCTGTTGGTCATTCATGGCACACTGCACCTGCTGGGGTATGACCACGACAGCCATGAGAGCCGCGCGCAGATGTGGGAAGTGCAGGAACGCGCGCTGAAGACCCTGAACCTGCCGATGGAAATCGTACCTGCGCTTGAAGGTTATCAACCCGGCAGCCCGTTCAGCGATACCACCTTCACAAAGAGCAGCAACGGCAAAGCTGATGACGAAGAAAACAACCATTCTTGATGACCTTACCAGCACGATGAAGATCGACCCGGACGACTACAGCCCGATAACGAGCCACAATCGTCTGGTCAGCCTGGGCTATGCCATCGCCGGGTGGCTCTACATGCTGCGGCGGCAGAAGAACACACGTATTCAGGCGGCTGCCAGCATCCTTGTTCTGATTGTCGCCCTATGGCTTCAGGTTGATTTTCTGAGCATAGCCGTACTGATTCTGACCATTACGATTGTGTGGATGGCAGAATTCATTAACGCAGCGGTGGAAAGTGTGGTGAATCTGGCATCGCCCGATCTGCATCCAATGGCGAAAGTGGCCAAAGATGTTGCTTCGGCGGCGGTGCTGCTTGGGGTGGTTGCGTCGATCATGATCGGCCTGCTGATTCTGGGTCCCCCGCTCGTGATCAAGCTGATAGGGGCATAGCGTGGAGCGAATGCCCGGCGGTGCCGAATGTTGTATGCTGAAGTGAGGGTGAGCTGTGAGTGATTTGCCTGATGATTTTTTAGACACGCCTGCCCCTTCTGCGGCGGACGAAACACCTGAACCGGGCACCGGTTCGCGGCGTTTGGGGCGTGCCCGGCAGCGTCAGCAGCAGCGCCTGCAGCAGCGCAACAAGACGGGAAGCGCAGAGTCCGCCCCAGCGGATCCCTCAGAACCGGTTGCGCCATCGCCCGGTACACCGCGCGCGCCACGCACCCCCCGCGCAGAACGTCAGCCCCGCACCGCGGCTCGTCTTCCTCAGGTACAGCCAACCGGCAGGCTGTCGGCGAGCACGCTGTCCCTGGGATCGCTGCCGCTTGGGTCGATACGCACTGCAATTTACGCCGCTGGCGCGATCATACTCGTGATTGGGGTCATCCTGCTGATGGGGTCGCTGCGCGGCACCAACCCGGCACAATCGCTGCCGAATGCCATCTGGTTGGGAATAGAATGGACTTACGAAGAACCCGATGATGCGGCGGTGCAGGCTTTGGTGGAGCGCCTGCGCCAGCACGGGATCGGGACGATTTACGCGTGGGTCAGCTATCTGGACGAAGGCGGGGCATGGGGTGGTGCCAGCGGCGCGCGGCGCGATTTTGAGGCAGTGGCGGCGCGCGTTCAGCGCTTCAGAGTGCAAATGCAAAGCGCGTTCCCTGAGGCCGATCTCTACGGTTGGATCAGTGTTCAAACCGATCTTGGGGGCGATGGCAACCGCCTTGTTGATCCGGCTGTGCAGGCGGCAGTTGCGGATTTCAGTGCCGGTATCATCACCGATATGGGCTTTGATGGTGTCTTTCTGGATGTACGCCCCGTAAGCGGCCAGAACAGCGCTGAATACATCGCACTGCTGAATGCGGTGCAGCTTGCGATCCGTGATGACGCCCTGATCGCGGTGGCTGTGCCCCCGGATCTGTCGCCGGTGGGGGCGGGCATACCGGTGTCGCCGCGCATCGCGCCGGGTACCGTGTGGGAGGACGCATTCAAGCAGCGCGTGGCCCTGCTCACAGACCAGATGGCCGTCCTGGCGTTTGACAGCGGCCTGACAAGCCCGGTCGATTACAGCGAATGGGTCGCGTACCAGGTCGAAACCTACGCACGTACAATGGCAGAGATCGACACGACCAGGGGAATCATCATTGGCATTCCCACGTATGATGACAACGCGCCGCTGCATCTGGCGTCGGTCGAAAATGTGGACTCTGCGCTCAACGGTATCCGGCGCGGTTTATCCCTTTCTGGGACCACGGCTGAGTATATCACGGGAACGGCGCTCTACTGGGAGGCGACCACCGATTCACAGGAATGGAATAACTTTGGAACGGGAGCCTCTGGAGAATAAGAGGAGGACGCACACATATGCCTGCATGGATTCAGATCATGACACCCGATGGCCTTCAGCCTGCGCCCTATTCGGCGGAGTCTTTATCTGACGCGGCACAGTACGAGCCGAGCGACGGCGTCTACACCGTCACCAACACCTTCAACACATTTCAGGTCCTCAAGCTCAGCGCGCATCTGGATCGCATGGAAGACTCTGCGCGCCGTGCCCATCTGCCGCTGGCGCTGGATCGGGAACGGCTGCGCGGTGCGCTGCGCCAGATGATCACCGAGGCGCATTGTGGCGATGTGCGTTTTCGCATCACTGTGGGCCGTGATCATCCCGATCAGTGTATCCTCTCCATCGAGCCTTATACCCCACCTTCTGCCGCGATTGTGGCACAGGGTGTGGCCTGCCAGACCGCGCCGGACAGCGCGCGGCACAACGCCGCCGCCAAAACCACGGCCTGGATGCACGAGCGCGGTCACGTCATGCGCGCAGGCGTGTATGAAACCCTGCTGCTGGACAGCGCAGGGGCCATTCTGGAAGGCGCAAGCAGCAACTTCTACGCGGTGAAAGGTGGCCGTTTGCACACGGCGGTTGAAGGTGTGCTGCCGGGTATCGCGCAGCAGCTTGTGCTGGAAGTCTCACCGGCGCTTCTTCCCGTGGAGCGATATCCAATACACATTGACGATCTGCCCCGCATTGAAGAAGCCTTCATAACCAGCAGCAGCCGAGGGGTGATCCCGGTTGTGAAGATCGATGCACAGGTCATCGGTGACGGGGTGCCAGGATCGCTCACCCTGGCGATCCGCGCCGCTTATCAAGCGCGTATGAACGATTATCTTGAAACGCTCTGAATGGCTTGACAGCTCCAGCGACATGTGGCACTATGAATCGTGGTTGCGGCGAACCCCAGGTTCCCCCAACCTGTGTAAACTGAGCAAGAAAGGGTCAACGTGGAAATTACGGGCAACAACTGATCTCAACTCCAAGGATCACCCCTGCCTGTAATTTGTGCTGCCTGTCTGCCAATGAACGCTTAGATGCGATGCGCCTGCGCTGCCCGCCATCGAAGCGACATTAAACGCGTCTGCTACGCCACCCAGGGATGACCTTCAGGAGTCAGGGTGGCGTTTTTGTTTTGTGCAAGTCCACGCGCCACGAAGCACTCCGTCCTGTCCAGGGTTTACTCAGGAAGTGAGTTCGCTTATGAATCGTTATCCAAACCACACACAACAGACAACCCAACGCAGTGTCGTGTACCTGATGCTGACGGGGATCTCAAAATCCTACGCGATGCAGCCCGTACTCAATGACGTTACCTTTTCGCTTCACCAGGGAGACCGGGTGGGCCTGGTGGGCGCAAACGGGGTCGGCAAATCCACACTGCTCAGAATCATCACCGGCGAAACTGACGCGGACGGCGGTTCGCTGCTGCTCGCGCCGGGGCGCGAAATCGGCTGTCTGCGGCAGGCGATCCCGGATTTTGGTGAACGCACGCTGGCGGATCTGATCGTAGAAGCAACGGCCCATATCGGCAGCCTCGAATTCAACCTGCGCCGTCTCGAAGAACAGATGACGCAGGTCTATGGTGCAGCGCTAGAGGCGGTGCTGAGCGCTTATGGCGATGTGACTGAGCAGTATGAGCGCGCTGGTGGATACGCGCTGGATGCGCGCATTAAGGCGGTGCTGGACGGCCTGGGGGTAGGTCACATCGCGCACGAACGCCGCTTTGAGACCCTCTCTGGCGGAGAGAAGGCGCGCACAGCGCTGGCCATGCTGCTGCTGCAAGCGCCAGATGTGCTGCTGCTGGACGAACCCACCAACCATCTGGACAGCGTAAGCCTGAGCTGGCTGGAGACCTTTATCGCATCCTACCAGGGCGCGGCACTGCTGGTTTCACATGATCGCCAGTTTCTTAACCGCAGCGTCAACAGCATCGTGGAAATCGATGAGCACACACGCAGCACCAAACGCTACTCTGGCAACTACGACGTCTATATGGCTGCCAAACGCCTGGAACGGCGCAAATGGGAGCAGGACTATGCAGCACAGCAGGAACAGATCGCGGCGCTGCGGCTTGAGGTCAAGGTCACAGCGCGCAGCAACACCAACTACCGTGCCCATACCGACGGCGACAAATGCGTCCTCAATATCAAAAAGGCGACGCATGACCACACTGTATCGCGCCGCATTCGCGCTGCAGAAGAGAAACTGCGCCGCATCGCGGAGAATCCATTACCCAGGCCACCTGAACCTCTGCAATTTGTGCCGGACTTCAACCCGCATGCCCTCGAAGGCCGCATGCTGCTGACGGCGTCGAATCTTCACAAGGCTTATGGCGCGCGGGCGATCCTGGAGAATGTTTCGCTGGCAGTTACGGGCCGCAGCCGCATCGTTCTGGTGGGGCCGAATGGCGCTGGCAAATCGACTTTACTCCGTATTCTGGCGGGTGAAGAATCGGCGGATGTCGGTGAGGTGAGCCTAAGCCCTGCGGCGGCAGTGGGTTACCTTGATCAGGAACAGCGCGCGCTTGACCCCACCGCAGATGTGTTTACGGCCTACCGTGCTGAGCTGCCAGGGCACGAACAGCAGTTGATGGCCATCCTCCTGCAGTCTGGCCTGTTTCACTACGATGATCTTGGTAAGCGCGTCGGTGAACTGAGCATCGGCCAGCAGCGCAAACTCCAGATTGCGCGCCTCATCGCAGGGCGCGCGAATCTGCTGCTGCTCGATGAGCCTACCAATCATGTCAGCTTTGATGTGCTGGAAGCGTTTGAAGCCGCGCTCGTTGAGTTTCCGGGTGCGATCATCGCCGCGTCCCATGACCGGCGCTTCATCGAAGGGTTTCAGCGTGGAGGTGGTGAAATCTGGGAGGTGCGCGACGGTCATCTGCTCAGGGATGCTGCTCTGCCTTAAGCAACCGCAGGCAGCGCCGAGCGTAATGGCCCGGCGCTGCCCAGCCGCATCGGGTTACTGGTAAACGCGGTAAGTGATGTTGATCGCGGTGCCAGGCACGATGCTGTCCACGCGCAGCACGGCACGGCGTCCTTCGGCGGTAAGCACGCCAAGCGTTACCCCACTGGTCAGCAGCTCATTCGGGATCAACACGTTATTGACGCCATTGCTGGGTGTGATGGCGTCGTAATGCGCACCTGCATAATCCAGCCCCTGGAGGATGCCGATGCAACTGTTCGGCGTCCCGGACGGTGTGCAGGTTCCGCTCGGAACAACCAGGCCGTTGGCATCGTAGCGCAGATCCGGTGTGCCGCCTTCCAGGTCAATTGCCTGGGTCACGTTGACCGTTGCGCTGTTCTGGATGAGCAGGGGGCGGTCGATGCGGTAGCGGAAGATGTAGGCGCTGTTGTTTGCCTCTCCACCAGACCCTTCCGCGACCTGATTATTCAGGTCTGCCACAATGACCGTCTCAAAGCGTCCGGTCGTCGTCCCAACGGTAATGGGAAGCTGCACAGTCTGTTCGGCACCGGGTGCCAGTCCGGGCAGGTTGACCGCAGAAAAGAAGTTATCCGGCAGGAAACTGGCCGCGACCGCGAAAGGCCCCGCAGAAAGACCACCCACATTGCGCACCGTAACTGTGACCAGTGTGGTTGAGCCGATCGTAATTTCGGCAGGAACGGCAGTGACAATGACGATGTCGGCCACATCAGCCGGTGTTGGCGTGACCTGTGAGGGATCTGGCGTTGGTGTGGGGGGAGCCTGGATCACCGGCACTTCGTCACGGTCACCGGTCAGATCAAGCAGATAGGTGGCCAGCCAGCCCTGCTGCCCGCGAAATTCAATCACCACCCACGCGAAGTCGATGGTTGCGCCGATGACCTGTGCGCTTTCACCCTGCTGCAGTTGGCCCAGCACCTCGTAATCCAGGCTCGGGCCGGTGCGCACATTCTGGACGTTGTTGCGAATGGTAATATACAGCCCTTCCAGCGTGGCGGTTGGTGTTGGGCCGTCAATGTCCGCGATTACACCTTCATTCGGGTCAAGCCGCGTGGTGCCTGCATAGCGCGCCACCACTTCCGGGCCACCCAGCGGGCCAAGCTGAATCACCGTAACGTTGTTGCTGGTTTCGCCGGGTCCTAAC
>CAZQIJ010000040.1:0-17934 GCA_964592955.1 uncultured Anaerolineaceae bacterium | reverse complement strand
GCGTTGGATTGTCCAGGCTCCGGAACGCGAGACATGGGTCGCGGCGGCACCGGCAGCCGATGACGACATGGCGACCTACACCGTGTATGCTGTTGACCTCGATGCCTATACCCGCTTTACGCGACGCAGCGCCAAATTCAAAGAGACGCTCACACAGCGCCCGCTGCCGCACTGGGTGCGCTATGCCTCTGGAATCATCGTCGAATTGTGGGAGCACGGGCTGGATGTACCCGGCATTCGTGCTGTCGTGATCGGAGAAGATACCCTTGGCCCGCGCTACAATTATTCGCTGGGCATGGTCTTCGGTGCCCTGTGGCACGAAATCCACCAGCGGCCCTACACTGCCACCAGCCTGGTAGAGCTGGTTGACCGGGTGTACCGGGATTATGTCACCTGCTGATTGTGCGTGGCGGATCGGTCCTGTTATGACCGACGGGCCGCGCCAACCGATTCACGTTATCTGCGTACTTATTCTTATCGAAGGAAAACGGTAATGCGCTTTATCCGGGGACAGCATATCCATTTCGTCGGGATAGGCGGTGCGGGCCTGTCGTCGATCGCACGCGTACTGCTTGAACGCGGCGGCTACACCATTTCGGGGTCAGATCGTGTGGGAAACAGCCTTACCGAAGCGCTGGCACGCGACGGTGCGATCATCTACCAGGGGCATGACGCGGCAAATATCAAAGGCGCGAGTATGCTGATTATCTCGTCTGCGGTACGCGATAACCCGGAAGTAAACGCGGCCAAAGCCGCCCGCATTCCGGTCTATAAGCGCAAGGATATTCTGGCGTCGCTGATGGCGGGCAAGACCGTGATCGCGGTCGCGGGGACGCATGGCAAAACCACCACCACCGCCATGATCGTTCACATGCTGCGCGAGCTGGGTGCAGATCCCAGTTATATTGTGGGCGGCGTTATGCGCAACACCGGGACGAATGCCGGGGTCGGCAAAGGTGACATCTTCGTCATCGAAGCCGATGAATATGACGACATGTATCATGGGCTGCGGCCCAACGTCATCATCCTGACGAACGTCGAGTACGATCATCCTGATTACTTTCGCTCTGAAGATGAACTGATGTTTTCGTTTCGGCGCTTTGTGGACCTGATGCCGAAGAACAACGGCAACCTTTTCTACTGCGCAGAGAACGTTAACGCGCACGTCGTCGCGGAGTCTGTGCGCTACAAATACCTGGTAGACGCTTACGGGTTCACAGAAAACGGTGTGCTGTTTGCAGACAATATCCGTAACGAGCCGGATGGCACCCGTTTCGCCCTGGTTTCCACCATCGGCGACCGTATGAAAGGCTGGCCGAACGCCGAAACGCACCTGGCGCTGGCCGGGCAGCACAATGTGCTGAATGCGCTGGGGGCCACGTGTGCGATGCTGGCCGTGCGCGGTGTGGCAGACCTGAAGAAGTATGCGGCAGCGCTGGAGACCTTCAAAGGTACCGAGCGCCGCTTCGAGCTGCGCGGCGAGAAGAATGCGGTGGCGGTGATCGACGATTATGCCCATCACCCCACGGCCATCAGGGCGACGCTGGAAGCTGCGCGCAGCCGCTATCCAGAGCGCGAGATCTGGGCGGTGTGGCAGCCTCATACCTACAGCCGCACCCGCGCGCTGGCAGACGACTATGCCGCGGCTTTTGGCTCTGCCAACCATGTGCTGGTGACGGATGTCTACGCCGCGCGCGAAAATGCGCCGGATGACTCCGACGCAGCGCGCTTCGCCGCCCAGATGACTGCGCGCATTCAGCACGCTGATGCCCGTCATACCGGCACCCTGGACGCGACAACGGCGGTGCTGCGCAGCGATGTGAAAGCGCCAGCCGTGATTCTCATCATGAGTGCGGGCGATGCACCCCAGATTGGCAAGGATTACCTGACGGAGCAGGTGTGGAACGTTTAGCCGGACGCTATGGTCTGCTGCGCAACGAATCTCTGGCACGCTTCACGGCAGCGCGCATCGGCGGTGCGGCGGACTGGGTTTACATCGCGCGCGATACGAACGACGCGCTGCTGGAGGTGGTGACTGCGGCATGGGCGCGCGGTATCCCGGTGCATATTCTGGGTGGCGGTGCGAACGTGCTGATTTCGGACGCGGGCGTGCGCGGCCTGGTGGTCATCAACCGTGTGTCAGAGATTCAGCGCGGTGAGTGGCATGACGGACGGCGGCTCTCCGCCACAGCGGGGGTTAACCTGGGGGTGCTTTCGCGCCGGTGCCAGGCGCTGGGATTGAGCGGCTTAGCCTGGGCTGTGGGCGTGCCGGGGACGGTGGGCGGCGCGGTGGTGGGTAATGCCGGGGCGCACGGGTCCGATATGGCGGCGGTGGTGGGCGATGTGGTGGTTTACGAGGCAGAACGCGGCCCGCAGCTCTACACCGCCGCCGACCTGGGCTACAGTTATCGCACATCGGCCCTTAAGGCGCGCGCAGACAAGCGTTTTGTGGTGCTGCTGGCCACGCTGCGCCTTGAGCCGGGCGACCCGCACGCGATCCAGGCGCGCATTGACGAATTCACCGCCTACCGCAAACAGACGCAGCCCCCAGGGGCCAGCCTGGGCAGCATCTTTAAGAACCCACCAGGAGACTTCGCCGGTCGCCTGATCGAATCCGCCGGGCTGAAAGGCTGCCGTGTGGGCAGCGCCGAAGTGTCAGCAGTACATGCCAACTGGGTTATTAACGCAGGCGGTCAGGCCAGCGCCGGGGATTACCACGCCCTGATCATGCATGTGCGCGACGTGGTGCAGGAAAAGACCGGCGTCACGCTCGAAACCGAAATCGAATTCATGGGCGAGTGGTGAAAGCCCGCGCCCATGCAGCACAGCCCAGAGGGTCAGGTGTTTAGCGCATCTCCATTGCCTACGCTTAACACAGGGCGCTGCTGATGCCACATGACCCCCTACAGGTGAATGTAGACCTTGATCGGCAGCGGGGACAGCACGCGCTCCATGAGGGGCTGCACCTCGGTTTCCCAGTCCGGGCCGCCGCTGCCACCGCCCAACGCAGGGAACGAAATGGACGTAATCCCCTTGTGTTTGTAGGTGGCGGCGAATTTATCCAGCCCGGCGCTGATATATTCCAGGCGCGATTTCTCCCGCCAGTGCCGTTTGGTCGGAAAGTTGAGAATCCATTTGGTGGGCGTGGTGTAGATCCACAACTGGCCCACCTGGAACTGATTCTGCGTGCAAAGCGTGTGGTAGCGCTCGAACATTTCCGGGTAGTGTTTCTTGAAGTCCTGCGCCAGCCCTTTGCCCATCACACCGGCGGTGTTTACCGGGTTAACGAGCACCTTCGCCGGGCTTTCGAAGATGCTCCACTGTACATAGGTGATCATTGAAACTGTTGTCCTGCTCATGCCATCCTACACTAAGGATAGCACAAATGTTCGCATTCCGGGGTTTGAAAACTGTAACCTCAAGCCGCGTTCTGGCAATAACTTGTGTTACACCGCGACAATGACTACATTTAAGAAAAGCTTTGAAAGCGGTAGGCGCAAAGGACGAAAGAGACAGAAGCATGGCAGACATACGAAAATTCAGGGTGATATCTGGGCCGCTGGGCATCCGCGATGCTGCGAATGGCAATCGCTTGCAGCAAACCATCGCCACAGATGTTGTAATCAACGTCGGCGCGGCATCGCGCCAGGAGACCGGTGGCTATGTGTGGTGGCAGCATGACCAGGGCTGGTCTGCCGAGCGCGACAGCAGCGGCAACAACATCTTCATGATTGACGTTACCGATGCGGCAGAAGATCAGCCCCGTACCTTTGAGGTAGTGGTGGCAGAACTGAGCATCCGCTCGTCGCCAAATGGCCCCAAGCTCACGCCCAAGCTGGTGAAGGGACAGCGCTTTACCACGACCTCTGCGACCCCTACCGAGACTGCCGGTTTCCTGTGGTGGCCACACAGCCAGGGATGGTCGGCGCAGCGCGATATCGCCGGAAAATCCGTGTATGTGCGCGAACTATCGGCTGCCGCGGCGACGGGTAGCAGCGCTGCCACACCCCCCGGCACCCCCACGCCGACACCCACCCCACCCCCTGCGCCCGTCATTACCGCGCCCCCACAGATTGTGATGCTGAGGGCAGCGACCGATGTACGCGTGCGCACGCACCCTTCGCTGGCCCCCGGCGTAAGCGTGATCACGACACTGAAACGCGGCGCAGACCTGGACTGCGACATGAATACCATCATCACCGCCGATGGCTATGTGTGGCTGAAGCATTCTCTGGGGTGGTCTGCCTGGAAAAGTGAGGACGGCGCAACGGTCTTCCTGCTGGATAAGAGCCAGGTACCCGCGCCTGCCGTCATCGGCCCGGATGGACCGCAGGCCGAAACGCTGCCGGGTTACAAGACGCTCATCAAGCGCATGCCGGTGGACCTGGTCGATACGCAGTGGTGGCAGTATTTCGGCAACAACACGTTTGCCTACGTACACGGCAAATCGTACAACTACGATGGCTATTCGCAGGGGCTGCACGGCGGCCTGGATTTTGGCAACAGCCTGCGCGCCGGGGTTAAGATCTATGCGGGGGTGGAAGGCACCTTCGTGAAGACCGAAACCACGCGTGCCCGCAACTGGCGCGTGTGGATTAAGAGCGGGGATTACATGCTCATCTACCAGCACATCATTAATCCCACCAACTTTGCGCCGGGGCAGGCCGTCACGCCGGATACCGTCGTGGCCGAGATCGAACACAGCTCACAGGGCGGCGGCTGGGATCATCTGCACTTTGAAATCCGCTATGACCGCGAAACCTGGATCGTGAACCCGCTGCTGCTGATGCCGGATGCGATGGTGAAGGGCATCACGGATAAGTTCAATCCGCTGCGCCCCAAAGGTACGGCTTTCGCCACCGCACCCAGCGACCTGTATTACTTCTTCATGAACGGCGGCTATACGCGCTGGACATCTCCGCTTGACCAGCCCATGATCAAGCGCGGCGGCCCGGTTATCGGCCCACGCGGGTAATGGTCTGTTTCAGACAAGGGGTTTGACCCAAACCCCTTGTCTTTTTGGCCGTGCATCGCTTGCCGTCACATTGCACGCACGGGTTCAACCACGCCAACCGGCGCTCTGACCGCTGCACCGTCCTTCGCCGGGATGCGGCTCATGGCGTATTCGGCGAGCGCGGTAATGGTCAGGCTGGGATTGACGCCCGGATTGGCCGGGATGATCGAGCCATCGATCACGTACATCCCCGGATAGTTGAAAACCTGCAGGTTGACATCCACGACGCCGTTACCGGCGTGGGTGCCGATGGGACACCCGCCGATCAGGTGGGCCGTCGCCGGGATGCCCAGCAGCGTCTCCGGGATGGTATCCTGCGCGATGCCTTTGGTGCGGGCGGCGAAATCGTGCGTCAGCCCATGTACCAGTGCGGTATCGGGCGAGAGCGAAACGTCGTCCGGCAGTTCAGACACCAGTCCGCGCCGGAATCCGGTGAAGAAGTTGCGCCCCAAGCGCACGCGCATGGTGCTTTGCTCCGTCTGCATAATCAGCAGGATGGTGGAGGTTAAGGCCCAGGGCGCGAAGAACTTGGCGTAGAGGAATTCAATCGGGTGGGTGAGGCCATGCCACAGCGTTTTGGCAACGCGCTTGAGGAGTGTTTCGCCGCCTTCGATCATCGGGATGGCCAGCAGACGCATGAACGACGATCCACGCGGATAGCGCACCGGCTCCACCTGCGTCACATCGTCCAGCGCGAAAATCGAGGTAATGGCCGGGCCGGTGGAGAAATCCGTCACACGGTCCCAACTGGTGGAGCCTACCAGCGCTTCGCTGTTGGTGCGCACGTTCGTCCCCAGGCAGGTCGAAAGCTGCGGCAGCGTACCGGCCACATCGCGGCAGTGGAACAGCAGCTTCATGGTGCCCATCGCATGCGCCGCGACCACCACACTGCGCGTCCGCACGATCCAACGGCCACGCTGCCAGGGGAAGGCGGTTGTGCGTTTGTAGACCACTTCATAGCGCGCGCCGTCCGGCTGGCCTTCCGGCAGCGGGCGGATATCGACCACCTCGGACTCTGCGCGCACTTCCACGCCACGCTTTTCCGCAAAGTACAGGTAGTTTTTCACCAGGGTGTTTTTCGCGCCATAGCGACAGCCAATCATACAGCCGCCGCAGGCCGTGCAGCCGGTGCGCGCCGGGCCTTCGCCGCCGAAATACGGATCTGGCCGGGTTTCGCCAGGTTCGCCAAAGTAGACGGCGACGTTGGCGGTGCGGAACGTGTCGCCGCGCCCGCGTTCGTCTGCGATGGTCTTCAGCACCTTATCTGCCGGGGTCACAAATGGGTTCGGGGCGACACCCAGCATGCGCTTCGCGGTTTCATAATGCGGGCGCAGCAGGGTCTTCCAGTCTGCCAGTTCGCTCCAACCGGAATTTTCAAAGAGTGTATCGCTAGGCTCCATCAGGACGTTGGCATAAACGAGGCTGCCGCCGCCCACGCCGCTGCCGTGCAGCACCATGATGTCATTCATGAAGCTGATCTGCTGAATGCCAAAACAGCGGGCAATGGGAAACCACAGATATTTGAATATGTTCCAGTTGGTCTTGGGAAAATCCTCATCGCGGTGACGTTTGCCGCGCTCTAATACCACAACGCGGTACCCTTTTTCGGCCAGGCGCAGGGCAGAAACACTGCCCCCAAATCCTGATCCGACAACAACGTAATCAACTGCCTGTTCGTTCATCGTGTGCATCCGTGAAAATTTTTACAATCATTATAGCGCAAAATGCGGCAGGGGGCACGCACTTCGGCAGTTTGAGGGCACAATCGCGTTCAGGGGAAAGCACTGCGAAACAGGGCAGGGGGTGAGGCCAAGACGCGCAGCGGCGCGGAAGGTTTACATTTTGAGGCGCGGGTTCGCGTGCCATGCCAACCGCACAGACCGCCGCAGTAAAGGCGGGCCGTGATGACCCGCCCATGCTGCGATCTCGTCTGTGTTTAGCGCTGGTCTGCCGGGACCCATTCCAGCCCCATCGGGCCGCTGTAGGTGGAATCCGGGCGGATGAGGCGGTTATCCAGCATCTGTTCGATGATGTGTGCCGACCATCCGGCGATACGGCTCATGGCGAACAGCGGTGTGAACATGTCGATATCCAGGTTCAGCGTGTAGAGCACGATAGCGCTGTAGTAATCCACATTGGCATACAATTTGCGTTCGATGAAGTAATCATCGGCGCGGGCGGTATCGTCCAGCAGGCTGGCGATCTGGTACCACTTTTCGTTGCCGGAATTGTGGGCCAGCGCTTCGGCTTTCTGCTTGAGGATGCTGGCGCGCGGATCAAGCGCCTTGTAGATGCGGTGGCCGATGCCCATCACGCGCTTTTCGTTGGTGCGGATGTACTTTTCGAACCAGGGGACGACGTTATCCACTTCGCCGATTTCCAGGAACTGGTTCATGGCTTCGGCATTTGCGCCGCCGTGCGAGGGGCCTTTCAGCGAGCCAATGGCGGCCACGATGGCGCTGTGGAAATCAGAACCGGTTGCGGTCACAACGCGCGATGTGAAGGTACTGGCGTTCATGCCGTGCTCGGCCAGCAGCACCAGGTAGACATTAATGGCGTCCGCAGCGGCGGCTTCGGGTTCACTGCCCGTCAGCATATAGACGAAATTCTGGGCGAGGTTCAGGTCTTCGCGGGGGGTAATCGGCTCTTGCCCTTTGCTGATGCGTGCCCAGGCTGCGCAGATGGTGGTAATCTGCCCGGTGAGGCGGATTGCCTTGCGGCGCACCGCGTCCAGGTTCATGTCTTCGCCTTCTGGATCGTACAGTGACAGCAGAGAGACAACCGTGCGCAGAACCGCCATTGCGTTGGCAGTGCGGGGGTAGCCCTGCATCTTTTTGATGACTTCGTCTGGCAGTACGGCAGATCTGGCCAGATCGAGGCGCAGGGTTTCCAGTTCCTGCGCGTTTGGCAGGCGGGTATTCCACAGCAGGAACACCACTTCTTCAAACAGCGCATTCGCCGCCAGCGTTTCGATGTCATAGCCGGCATAGACCAGCCGCCCGTTTACACCATCGACGAGGCTCGTCTTGCTATCTGCAACAACTACGCCGCCAAGACCCTTCTGGACCGCAGCTTCGCTCATCGTAACTCAAACTCCTTCATATTGGGTTTCCAGTACCTGTTTGAATAGAAAGGTAACGCATTAACTCTGTATCACAGAGGTCGGAACCGTGCATACGAACGCCCGACTGTGTGCGGGCGCAGATAACCGAATGAACGTTAAATTTAGACCAGGGAGTATAACACCCTGTTCAGGTTCGGACAACGGATTGCATGTGAAAATTCTGTTAACGCTCTTGCCATCCGTCGAAAAGTGCGCTACCTTAATGGGTATGGTTCACACGTCCACCCATAACGCACACCCACTTTGCGCACACACATGCCTCATGGTCATGTGTATGTGTATGTGCTGCCTGAAAGGTCACGGACGGTTGGACGATTGACGCGCTGTGGCGACCCTGAGGGCCGCAGACATGACCCGCGAACAAAAGGCTAACCGCACCCGGTTGGCCTTTTTTGTTGTATACATACGAAGGAGCGCTATGGCAGTACAGCTTTCAGCAGCCGTTCAGGCCGAAATCTACGCACAGATGCAGTCCACCTACCCCAACGAAGGCGGTGGGTTCCTGTTTGGCACACACAGCCAGGGGAGCACCGTCATCCGCGCGATCACCCAGGTGGAAAATGTTTTCGAGACCGAAGAACAGTATCACCGCTATGCCATGCGCCCCCAGGACTGGATGCGCCTGGAAGACGAAGCCGAGGCGCGCGGGCTAAGCCTGGTGGGCTACTACCACAGCCACCCGGATTCCCCCGCCATGCCGTCACTGTATGACCGCGACCACGCGCTGCCGCATTTCGTCTACATCATCACCTCGGTGATGCAGGGGCGCGCGGTGGAGATGCGTGTGTGGACGCTGCGCGACGACCGTTCGCAGTTTGACGCAGAGACACTGGAGATCGTGTAGGGGGTGGCTCAGAAGCTATGACATCCCGCACGGAACGGTGAGGAACTTAACGAATGATGCTGTTGGCGAATCCAGCCTCTCACCCTAAATCGCTCTCCCAATCGCCGCTATGCGGCTAGGAGAGGGACTTCAAAAAGCGTTTTTCTCCCCTTCTCCCAGCGCAGCGTTCGGGAGAAGGGGTCGGGGGATGAGGGACAGATAGCAGCCAAATTAACTGACCAACAGCATCACGACTCTGATAACTCCTGTGAGTATCACGAAAGGGACACGACCGATGACCAACGAACGCAAACCAGGCTTCAATACGCTCGCACTGCATGCAGGCTACTCGCCAGACCCGACGACGGGCGCGCGTGCTGTGCCAATTTACCAAACCACCTCTTACCAGTTCCGCGATACCGATCACGCGGCGGCGCTGTTCGCGCTGCAGGAAGCCGGCAACATCTACACGCGCATCATGAACCCCACCACCGATGTCTTCGAGCAGCGGTTAGCCGCGCTGGAGGGCGGCGTGGGGGCGCTGGCGACGGCGTCTGGCCAGTTTGCCGAACTGCTGACGATCCTTACGCTGTGCAACACGGGCGACGAGATTATCTCCACCAGCGCGCTGTATGGCGGCACCTACACGCTGCTGCTGCACAGCATGAAACGCCTGGGCATCACCACGCACTTTGTACAGAATGCTGACCCGGACGCCATCGCCGCAAAGATCAATAACAGGACCAGGCTCATCTACCTGGAAACCATTGGCAACCCCAAGCTGGAAATCCCGGACTTCGCGCGCATTTCAGAAATTGCCCACGCGCATGGCCTGCCGCTGGTGGTGGATAACACCTTCGGCACCCCGTACCTGTTCCGTGCGTTCGAGCATGGGGTCGATATCGTGGTTCATTCCACCACCAAATGGATCGGCGGCCATGGCCTGAGCATTGGCGGCGCGATTGTGGACGGCGGGAAATTCGACTGGAAAGCCAGCGGGCGGCACGACGGAATCATCGCGCCGGAACCGGCCTATCACGGCGCGGTGCTGGCGGATGTGGCCGGCCCGGCGGCCTTTATCGTTCGGGCGCGGGTGGTGGGCCTGCGCGATCTGGGTGGGTCGCAGGCACCATTTAACGCCTTTCTGAACGTCCTGGGCCTGGAAACGCTGAGCCTGCGCATGCAGCGGCATGTGGATAACACGCTGAAGGTCGCCGAATACCTCAGCCAGCATCCGGCGGTCGCCTGGGTCAACTATCCCGGCCTGCCCAGCCACCCCAGCTATGAGCGCGCGCAGAAATACCTGCCGAAGGGCGCAGGCGCGGTCATCGGCTTCGGCATTCACGGCGGGCGCGCGGCTGGCCGTGAATTCATCGATAACCTCAAGGTCTTCTCGCATCTGGCCAACGTGGGCGATGCGCGCTCGCTGGCCATCCACCCGGCAACCACCACGCACAGCCAGTTGAGCGCAGAGGAACTCGACTTCACGGGCGTTACCGAAGATTACGTGCGCCTGGCGGTGGGTCTGGAAGACATCGACGACCTGGTTTATGACCTGGATCAGGCGCTGACGGTCGCCCAGGGCAAGACGGTTCAGCCGGTATCGTAGGTTCCGTGAACATCTGTGGGCGGCAGCGGGTCGCCCACCGTGTCTGAAGCATAGTCGGGTTCATGGTTTACTGGAGCGCCTGAGATGGTGGCACTGCTCAACATGACACAAACGCAACCTCGCACAGAGACGCGCACCCCCACTGCGCGGGTCACGGCATCGGTCGGCGCGTCGGTCGGTATCGTGCAGCGTCAGTACGCGCATTTCGAGGAACCGCTGCCGCTGCGCAGCGGTCAGATGCTGCCAGCATACACGCTGGCGTATGAGACATACGGTACACTCGCGGCAGACGCCGCTAACGCGATTTTGATCTGCCACGCGCTTTCGGGCGATTCGCACGTGGCCGGCTGCTATACGGATGACCCAGACGAGAAGCCCGGCTGGTGGGATGAGGCGGTGGGGCCGGGCAAGATGTTCGACACCGACCGCTTCTTTGTCATCTGCTCCAACGTCATTGGCGGGTGCCAGGGCAGCACTGGGCCGTCATCTGCTGCACCGGATGGCCTGCCCTACGCGCTGCGCTTTCCGGTGATTACCATCGCCGATATGGTGCGCGCGCAGACCCGGCTGATGGACCTACTCGGTATCCGGCGGCTGTTCGCTGTCGCAGGTGGCAGCATGGGTGGTATGCAGGCCTTGCAGTGGGCGGTCGATTACCCGGACCGCGTGGCCCATGTGCTGTTTATCGCCAGCACGCCGCGCTCATCCACGCAGAATATCGCCTTCAACGAGATCGGGCGGCAGGCGATTTATGCGGACCCGAACTGGAACGGGGGCGATTACTACGGCGGCACGATCCCGGCGGCGGGGCTGTCGGTGGCGCGCATGGTGGGGCACATCACCTACATGAGCGAGTCGTCGCTCGAAAGTAAGTTCGGGCGGCGCTTGCAGGGGCGCGATGCGCTGGCCTATCGTTTCGAGACGGATTTCGCCGTCGAGGGCTACCTGAAGCATCAGGGGCAGAAATTTGTGGAGCGTTTCGACGCCAACAGCTACCTGTATATCACCAAAGCCCTGGATTACTTCGACATCAGCGATGGTTACCCAGACATGCGGGCGGCGCTGGCGCATACGCAGGCAGCCTTTCTGGTGGTCAGCTTTACCAGCGACTGGCTGTATAGCGACGCGCAGGCGCTGGAACTGGTGGAGCCGCTGCGGGACCTGGGGCGCGAAATCGAGTATGAACGGGTGACGGCGTCGTTTGGCCACGACTCGTTTCTCGTCGAGGTCGAAACCATGACCGCCCTGGTGGGCGGGTATCTTGCGCGCAGGTGGGCGCAGACACAAAACAATACGTAAGACCATTACGCTGATGCACATCTGTTTAATTACCATCTCAAAGAGGAGTCTCTGCATGCCGAATATCAAAATCCCTACACCGCTTCGTGCTTACACCGGGGGTGAGGCGCAGGTCAGCGTCAGCGGCGGCACGGTGGGCGAAACCCTGACGGACCTCATCGCCCGCTATCCCGACCTTAAACCCCATATCTTCAACGGGGAGTCGCTGCGCAGCTTCGTCAACGTTTTTCTGGGAGAAGAAGACGTGCGCTTTCTGGAAGGCATGGATACCCCGGTTGCGGACGATGCCAACCTGCGCATCATTCCCAGCATCGCGGGCGGATCACGCCTGTAACGTTCTAACGTTGGGCCATTAACCGAGGAGACGGCATCATGCATCAGGTGGATCAGACTGGACTTAAAACCGGGCAGGCGCTCACGATTCTGCTCCTGGCTGCGGCCTTTGTCATAAACGGCGCTGCGGCCCCCGTGCTGGTGGGTTTCGTGGCGCTGGCCCAGCTTCTGGGCGCGCTGAACGCGCCGTTCGCGCCCTATAAAATCATCTACCAGGCGGTGGTGCGCCGCCTGGTGCGTCCCAATCTTCAGCCAGATCACGCCGCACCGCACCGCTTCGCCTTGCTGATCGGCGCGCTGTTTAACGGTACGGCCACGCTGGCACTGCTGCTGGGCGCACCCACGCTGGCCTGGGCGCTGGTGGGGATCGTGGTGGTGCTGGCTAACCTCAACTTCTGGGTCAGTTTCTGCGCTGGCTGCTGGATGTATTACCAGTTTAACCGGCTGGGTGTACCGGGCTTTACCCATGCGCCAGTGAGGTCGTGAAGCGCGATGATTGAGCGTCTCGCCCTGATTCTGATCCTGATGGCCGCTGGCGTGCTGGTCTACCGCCTGACCGTGCGCCGACAGATGCGCCAGGCGCGGGCAGCAGCAGGTATCGACCCGCTGCTGGCAGACATCCAGCCCGGAACCCCCACACTCGTCTATTTCACCACGCCGGATTGTGCGCTGTGCCGCCTGCAGCAGACACCCACCCTGGAACGGCTTCAACGTGAAGCGGGCGTGCGCGTGATCCGCGTGGACGCTGCGCAGGAAATCGAAACGGCCAACCGATGGGGGGTCTTCTCCGTCCCCACCACATTCGTGCTGGACGGCAGCGGCCAGCCGCGCGTGGTGTATAACGGCGTGGTGGACGCTGCCACGCTGAAACAAGCGTCACAAGTCTGAGTATCTACTGGAGCAGAACAAGATTATGGAACCGTTGGTTCAAACACATGGTGAACTTACCAAAGAAGAAATCAGGCGCTACAGCCGCCATCTGATCATGCCTGAGGTGGGCATGGACGGTCAGGGCCGCCTGAAAGCCTCCAGCGTGCTGCTGATTGGCACAGGCGGGTTAGGCAGCCCATTGGCGCTGTATCTGGCAGCGGCCGGTATCGGACGCATCGGGCTTGTGGATTATGATGTGGTGGATGAAAGCAACCTGCATCGCCAGATCATTCACGGGCAAAGCACCATCGGCATGTCCAAACTGGACAGCGCCGAAAAACGCATCCTGGACCTGAACCCGTTCATCACCATCGAGAAGCACAACGTGCCGCTGACTTCCGAAAATGCGCTGGCGATCTGCGCGCCTTACGATGTTATCATCGATGGCACAGATAACTTTCCCACGCGCTATCTGGTAAACGATGCGTGTGTAAAGCTTGGCAAGCCGAATGTTTACGGGAGCATCTTCCGTTTTGAGGGACAGGTGAGCGTATTCTATGCGGAACACGGCCCATGCTACCGCTGCATGTTCCCGGAACCGCCGCCGCCGGGGCTTGTCCCTAGCTGCGCAGAAGGCGGCGTATTGGGCATTCTGCCGGGCACGGTGGGGACGCTGCAGGCCACCGAAGCGATCAAGCTGATTCTGGGCATTGGCGAGCCGCTGATTGGCACCATGGTGCTGTATGACGCCCTGGATATGAGCTTTACGCGCATCAAAGTACGCAAGAATCCGGCCTGCCCGGTGTGCAGCATCCCGCGCGACCAGGTGACCCTGATCGATTACGAGCAGTTCTGCGGCATGCCCGCCCACGATCACAGCCTGTACCAGTCTGCCGCCGATCCCAACGAAGCGCCGGTGCAAACGATCAGCGTGCAGGACCTGAAGGCGCGCCTGGATGCAGGCGAAGCGCCGCTGATCCTGGATGTGCGCGACCCGCACGAATGGGAAATCGTGGCGCTGGATGGCACGCTCCGCATTCCCAAAGGGGATATCCTGGCCGCGAAGAACGCGCTGCTGGCGGGGCGCAAACTGCGCGAAGAAACGGTGCTGGAACAGATCCCGAACGATCAGGAACTGATCGTCTTCTGCCGGTCTGGCAAACGCAGCGCGGATGTCATCAATTACCTGACGGAAATCGGCTATGATCGCAGCAGACTGCTGAACCTGACGGGTGGGATACTGGCGTGGGCCGAAGAAATCGACCAGCGCCTGCCGACCTACTGATGCCGCTGCCAGGCCCGCCGGGGGTTTGTTCCCCCGGTTGGTGCCAGGCGCAGACGCTGCATGTGGCATGGCACACACGGGTTCACCTGGGTGCCGGATGATGGCAGTCACTGGTCGCGGGTGTATTCGGAAACGGGGGCAAACACACAGGTTCGCCCAGGGTGGGTACTACACGCAGCCTGCCCCATAATCCGAATGCAGCCTGTTGGCCGCGCCGTTCGCCGTGCGCTGCATTTTGTTGTACCATTTCTTCAGACTTCCAGGTAAAAACGGAGCCAGATCATGCGAAGTGTACAGCAGGACAAATCCTACGGGCGTCTGACGCACCATGCCGTGTTCACGCATCTTCCATTGTACCTGTTATGCCTGTTATGCCTGTTATGCCTGTTTCTGAACCTCGGCCTTCCCTACCCCGTCAGGGCGCAATCTGACCAGGCCACGCTGGAGGTTGAAGGCCAGGCCCGCACCGCGTTGGTTCACGTCCCGGATGACCTCAGCACACCGGCACCGCTGGTGATCGTGCTGCACGGGGGCGGCGGCAACGGCCCAAACACACAACGCTATACGGGCTTTAACGAGATCGCCGACGCCAACGGTTTCATTGTAGTCTATCCCGATGGAATCGATAACTCCTGGAACGACGGGCGTGAGGTCAACGCCAGTGGCGTGGATGATGTGGGTTTCATTGCAGCTCTCATCGAGATGCTGGTGGCGGATTACGGCGCAGACCCGGAACGTGTGTTTGTGACGGGGATTTCCAACGGCGGGTATATGTCTATGCGCCTGGCCTGTGAACTGGCAGACCGTGTGGCCGGCGCAGCCATCGTCACGGCAGGCTTATCCGAAGCGCTGAGCGCGACCTGTGCGCCTGCGCAGCCCGTCGCCATGCTCATCATGAACGGCACGGACGATCCGATTGTGCCGTATGACGGGGGTCAGGTCGATTTGTCTGTGCTTGGCGAACGCGGCGAACGCGGTGCCACGCTTTCCACCGATGACAGCATCGCATTCTGGACAGCGTTCAACGAATGCGCCGATGCCGACAGCGCCCCAGAGACTGCCCTGGGTAACGCCGCACCGCTGGATCGCACCCGCGTTTACGTAACAACCTACAGCGACTGCACTGCGCCTGTTGTGCGCTACCGCATCGAAGGCGGCGGGCATACCTGGCCCGGCACGCGCCAGTATCTGCCGGTGGGAATCATCGGGCGCACCAGCCGCGACATTGACGGCAGCGCTGTGATCTGGGAATTCTTCGCCTCTCTGAATTAGGACCTGTGAATTCGTACAGCGGAAAGGATCGTACACGTGGCTGAACCGGTGACCGATTGGTTAACGCGCCTCATCATGGCGCTGGTGGCCGCTTTCCTGGGCCTGTTCTGGGGGATGCAGGCAGCCCCACCCGCCCCTACCGCCCAGGTCGCGCCTGCCTATTCGCTGCGGCTGGACTTCGCGCCCGACCCTGCCGCCGGAACTGCGCCGGATGCGGCCCAGCTCGACACCGCACGCGCGGTGGTCTCCGAACGGCTGGCGGCGCTGGTCGAAAACGGCAGCCTGGCCGCCGCCGAAGCGCAGTTGAATGACAGCGGCGGGATCGCAGTGCTGCTGGCGGTGGGGACGGCCCCGGTGGAGGAGCTTATACCGGCGCTCATCGCGCCGGGCCGCTTCGCGCTGCTGGATGTTTCTGCGCTCGCGCAGGATGATCCAGCGCTGATGACTGGCGCTGTCATCGCGGCCAGCTACAGCGCCCTGCTGACCAACAGCGACGTGGTGCGGGCCGACGTGCTGCCAGACGCAGTAGGCGGCCTGATGATACAGGTCGAGATCACGCCAGAAGCCGCCGCCCGCCTGGAAAGCTTTACCGGTGAGCACATCGGCAGCCCGCTGGCCATCACACTGGACGGCGTCGTCCTCAGCGCGCCGATGATTCAAGCGCAGATCGGTTCTGTGTTTGTCATCGCCGGGGACTTTTCTCAGACCGAGGCCGAAGCGCTGGCGGCAGCGATCGGCGCTGCGGCGCTGGAGGTGCCGTTGTTTTATGCCAGCATCGCGGTGATTACAGAACCCTAGGCGAAGCGCAGGGCTGGACCTTTTGTCCAACTAATCACCAGGATTTCACATCGCCATCATGCGCCATTTTCATAATGACGACTGTTATGTCTGTTCGTCGAACAAGGAGCAAGGGCGATGGAACGCCAACAGGTTGCTGCCGTGCTGCACGATCTGATCATGATCTGCAAGGACGGTCAGGAGGGCTACGATACGGCTGCGGACGCCGTCAGCGATTCTCAGCATAAAGCGGTACTCAAGGAGTATTCGCAGCAGCGCACGCAGTTCATCTCGCAGCTTCAGAACATGGTGAAGCTGCTGGGTGAGCAGCCAGGGCAGCAGCAGGGGACACTTCCGGGCGAGCTGCACCAGGCGTGGATTGACCTGAAAGCCGCGCTGACCGCCGGCAACGCGGGCGCGATTCTGCGTGAACTGGAGCGCGGCGAAGACGCCGCAGTCGAAACCTATGGGGCGGTGATGGCAGAAGACCTGCCCGCCAATGTGCGATTGCTGGTAGAACAACAGTACACAGAAATCCAACGGGCACATGCGCGCATCAGGGCGCTGCGAGACGCAGTCGTTTAGCCTGACCGGTGCCGCGAACCACAGCACGGGCACGAGTCGCATCGTGCCCCTGTTCTGCCGTTAGCTGGCGCGCCGCCATGTGCCATCCACGAGACGAAACAAAACCTGCTCCTCGCGCAGGGTTCCCGCTTCGCTGCTGCCCACCTGGACGAAGGCCATCACCTGTGGGATGCCATCTGCACCTGCGCTGCGCTCCGCATGAATCACCGTACCGCGTTGGGGGTCGCCAGGGGGCAGCGCGTAACGCTGGCGCGCAGCATCAGCCAGCGCCGGATCATACAGCGACAGATAGGCGTCCACGCTGCCGCGCGCCTGAAGTTCTGCTTCGAGCTGCAGCCGCCACGTGAAGAAATCGCGCCAGTCGAGGTTGGCTTCTCCTACCGGAACGCCCAGCACATCCCCGATCACGCTGACAGACGCCCCAGGGCCCAGCGCAAGCAGCAGCCCCCCCACTTTGTCTGGCCCGTAATTCTGCGCCAGGCTGGTCACCAGGAAGGCGTTGGTATTCAGTTGGACGAAATTCCCCACCAGCCAGGACACAACCGCCGGACGGAGATAATAGGCATCTGCCGGGTATTCCGGCGCGGGGTAGGCCGAGGCTGCTTCGACCAGCCTGCGCGCCACGAGATCGGCCACGGCGATCTGAAGATCACCGCTGAAAGGTTTATCTGTGCGGGCACCGCTGAGATACGGCGATGGGACGTTCAACTGCCAGGCATTGGCGCTGTCCCAGGCGATGTTACGCTCGGTCGTCGGGTAGATGTTGACGCGGATGTGTGGCAGGTCGCCGCACTGAAGCACGCCGCCGCAGGTGCTCGTGATCCAGCTTTCCACACTCACGCCCAGATCACGGGCCAGGGTCGCATCCAGCGTGCGGTACAGTACAGACACTTCGCGCCCCTGAAGTTCCTCGCGCTCCCCCCAGAACGTGAAGTCTGGCGGC
>CAZQIJ010000039.1:0-18094 GCA_964592955.1 uncultured Anaerolineaceae bacterium | reverse complement strand
CCACAAACCCCACCACCACCATCATGGAGAGGATCGCCAGCGCCAGCCCCACCAGCCACACCGCGCCGCCCACGATTCCAACCAGCATCGCGCCGCCCGTCGCCAGGAGCTGAAGCGTGAACGCCTGCAGCGCCTGCTGTGCCACAAAATCAGAGCGCCTGCGAAATGCGAAGTAGATCCCCAGGGGCACCAGCACCGTGAGCGGGATTCCGAAGCCGAGCGTCACGAAACCGCCCAGCAGCGTCAGCCATGCGCTGGCGTGGGCGAACGCAGCCCACCGCCGTTCAGACGTGCTCACTGTTTCTGCCGCCACGATATACTGGCGGCGCGGGCGTGCTTCCTCGCTCACCTCAGGCTCTGGTGTCAGGCGTGGTGCGCGGCGTGCGCTGTAGCGCGCCTCATACGCGCGAATCACGGTCTCCGCTTCGCGCGTCAGCCGCGCCGCCCGCTCGTCGTCGCTGCGCGTGGATCTATCGCCGCCTGCTGGGTCCGATTCTGCCTTTTCAAAATCGTCATCAGGATGATAGCCGTTGTGATTTACTGACATAACCGCGTTCCTTGCCTGTGTTTATATTCATCGTGGGAGTCTGTTTGCTCTACCCTTTACTACGCAGACCCTGTGCGGAAAGTTGCACCAGCGTGTACAATATGCCCCATGTTGAAAGATGAGTTTACATTGACCAAGCGACAGATCGGACTGCTGCTGTTTGTGTCTGGCCTGGTGGGTGCCCTGGCCCTGCTGGCGCTGGATGCGGTGTTCGGCGGGCGCGAAGGCGGCATCGGCCCGGCACAGCGCGCCGGAATTGCCTTCATGATCGTCATAACGCTGCTCGGCCTCAGCCTCATCCCGCTGGGCGATGCGCCGGTTTAAACACAGCGTGAATACCCCGCCATGACTCAACCCAATGTCCTCCAAACCATCCACCGTGTCCTTGTGGCGCTGGCGCTGCTGGTGCTGGCCTTCCACTTTGCCGTGTACGTCGTCTATGCCGCCAACCTCATGGCGTTCCCGTTCGATTACGATCAGGGTGAAGGCTTCGAGCTGGTCGATACGCTGATGTTCAGCCGCGGCGAATGGCCCTACCGCGATGTCGAAACTTACCCGTTCTATTCGAGCAATTACCCCCCGGTCTTTCACCTGATGGCGGTGCCGTTCGCGTGGGCCTTTGGCACTGCCTACTGGTACGGGCGGCTGCTCGGTTTCGCCGCAACGCTCGTCACTGCCGCCACCATCGCCTTCGCCGTCTATCGGGACGGCCAGCGCCGCACCGTCGCGCTGCTGGCCGGGCTGGCCTTCCTGGCATCCAACATCGTCTACCATGTGGGGCCGCTCATGCGCCAGCACATGACGATGGTGATGTTCGAAACGCTGGCGGTGGTCATCCTGGCGCATGTCAACGAGACGCCACACACAGCCCGCCGCCGTCGCAGCCTGGCGCTGGGACTGGGGCTGCTCATCGTGGCTGGCTACACCAAACAGCTTGCCGCCTATACCGCGCTGGCGGTGCTGCTGTTTCTGTTCATCAGGCAGCCCCGGCGCGCGCTGGTATGGGGGGCAGCCTTTGCCGTGACGGGTGCGGCGGTCTTCCTGTGGATGACGTGGGCGACTGGCGGGCAGTGGGTCACACAGGCCATTCTGGCCAACGTCAACGAGATCACCTTTCCGCAGGTCGAGGGGCTGTTCCGGCTGTGGTTCGCGCTGCACGGCTTTCTGATCGTCCCGGCGGCGCTGCTGGTGGTTTACGAACTCTACTTTGGCCGCGTCTCGCTCTATAGTGTCTGGTTTGTGGGGGCGGCGCTGCTGGGCGGCGTTTCGTCCGGGACGTGGGGCGGCGGCGACAGCTACTTTGCGACCTCCATCGCGGCGCTGTGCATCCTCAGCGGCATCTTCGCCAGCCGCACCCTCAACCGCGCCTGGACCTTCCCGGACAATTACCTCAGCCGGATCTTCATTCATCCCCTGCGCCGCGCTGCGCCTGCCTTTGCCGCCGTCGGCCTCATCGTGATCCCGCTGCTGTATCTGGGCTATGGGCGGGCGGTGCTGCACATGCCCACCAGCGGCGCGGTGTTTGCCACACTTGCAGACATGCTTGACCTGCATCCCAACGCCCTCAATGGCTTCTACGATTCCGCCGGGCGCATCGCGGGCGGCTATGCCGATATCGGCCACCTGACCACCCAGGCCGATATCGATGCGGGCTGGCGCATCGTGCAGATGGTGCGCGAAACCGAGGGCGCGGTGCTCAGCGAAGAGGCCGCGTTTACGCTGCTGGCGGGCCGGGATGTCGTCACCAATCCTACACAGCTCCTCAACCTGTGGCGGCGCGGGCGCTATGATGGCAGCGGCTTAATCCAGATGATCGAGGATCGCGCCTTCGGGCTGATCATCCTCCGCGCACAGTTCTACCCCGTGCCCGTCCTCCAGGCCATCGACCGTCACTATATGCAGGTCGAGACGGTGCAGATGAACGGCTTTGATTACATCATCAAGCGCCCACGCCCGGATGAACCATGAAACGGGTGCAGTCGCATGGTGGGGCAGGCTGCGTGTGCTTCGGGACGGCGCGCGGGTCCGTGTCTGGTCTTTCCCGTAAATCTTGCGGTTCGTCTGGTGACTACGTCCCACTTGTCGTAGGATTTGCACCGCTCGTTCACACGTGCTAGAGTTTCCAGTTGAGGTCGTGTCTGGATAGTTGTGGCGGTGTTCCTACTCCCCCTACCCTACGTCCTCCCTTGGTCCCGGTACAAGATAATCTCACTGTACTACCGGAACCGCGTACAATGGTAATCGTTCCATAACACATCGCATTAGTTGAATAACTTAGGAGAATAAGATGTCTTTAGAAAATAAGGTTGCCCTCATTACCGGCGCATCGGGTGGCATCGGTCGCGCAGCCGCATTGGAGTTCACAAAACGGGGGGCGCGCGTCGCGCTGTCTGACGTGCTGGAAGCGGAAGGATACGAGACGGTCGAACTGGTGCGGCAGGCAGGCGGTGAAGCCTTCTTCATGGTGGCCGATATGCGCGAAGAATCCCAGATCAAGGCGATGGTTGAGGCGACGATCAGCCAGTACGGTCGGCTCGATTTTGGCATTAACAACGCCGCTCGTGTGATCAATCCCGGGCCGCTGCACGAAATGACGAGCGAAACCTGGGATACAGTGATAAACATCAATCTGCGCGGCGTCTTCCTGTGCATGAAATATGAAATCCCGGAAATCCTCAAGGTCGGTGGCGGGGCGATCGTCAATGTCTCCTCGCTCACCGGCACAATCGGATTCCCGAACATGGCGCACTATGTCGCCTCTAAGCACGGTGTCACCGGGCTCACCAAAGCGGCGGCACTCGATTACAGCCGCCTGGGAATTCGCATCAACTCGGTGCATCCCGGCGTGATCGCCACACCGATGGCGGTTGGCTTCTTCGGCTCGATGGAAGCGGTTTACGAAAACTCGGTCGGGATGCATCCGATCGGTCGCGCGGGCGAACCGGAAGAAGTCGCACGCATGATCGCCGTCCTATGCACGGAGGATGCCTCGTTCGTGACCGGCGCACAAATCGCGGTTGATGGCGGCTACACCACCGCTTAACCGGTGTCAACCTGACGATGATGCAGAGGCATGGGGCGCGCTCCATGCCTCTTTGATTGCGCCAGTATCCACCTGTGCGCTAATGCCATTTGGATGTCCACATTGCATGTCCGCAGATGAAAGGGAACCGTGAATGGCAAAGTTTCATACAGGCGGACAGCTCGCCCTCACTGGGCTCTGCCCCACAGCGGCGACAGCGCAGATACCGAATCTGGTCTTTCCCATAAGTCTTACGGATTGTCAGGTTATTGCGTCCCACTGGTCCGTAGGATTAGCACCGCTCGTTCACATATGCTGAAGTTTCCAATTGGGGTCGTGTTTGGGTAATTTGGGTTGTGTTCATATTCCATCCTACCCCACGTCCTCTCTTTTGCCCGTCACGAGATAATCTTACTGCACTACCCTAAAACTCGCCTGAGTTGTTACAAATGAACGTAACTACTCAGAACTGTTTTGAGTGTGAAGCCCTCATCCCCCGCCCCTTCTCCCTGGGGCGAAGGGGTGATTACGGCGCAGCAAGGGTCTTTAAGTCCCTCTCCCTGGGGAGAGGGATTTAGGGTGAGGGCAATTTAGCCTCAAAACTCGCCTGAGTTGTTACAAATGAACCATCAAACTTGGCGCAGCATCACCAGAACGCTATAATGCTGCAATGCAATTACAGGAATAAGACTTTGAGATGATCACGCACGGCCTGTTTGACCCTGAACATGCATGTTTCCGGGTATGGGGCGAAAGCACTGACCCGGCACGTCCACGCGGGCGGCGTCCTAAAGTGGCGCTCCACCCGTTTGCGGCTTCTGCACAACAGCTCAGCGACTGGCTCGCGGCGCGGGTCCCGCATCTTCAACCCCCTTCAGAACCGCTTAACCTGTGGCTGCCTGGCACAGACCTCAGCCCTCAGCCCTCGCCCGAACTGCGCAGCGTGGGTTTCGATGCAGACGCTGCCGCCCCGCCCGCCGCGCTGTTCCGGTGGCAGGTTGCGAGCCTCACCCTTTCCCCAGGCCAGGCGGTTGACCTGCTGCTGGCCCTGCGCCGCGCGCACGTCGGCCAAAGCCTCGCCTTCTGGCGTGCGGCTGCGCTCGAAGCCCTGGCGCTCGTCATGCGCCAGCAGGTCATCCCCGCGCTGGAAGCCGATGCATTCCGTCACTATGCCTTCTGGCAGCCGCTCCCTGAACAGCCTGAACGCCTGCGCGAACTGGCCATACAGATGCCGCCCCTGTGCCGCGCCGCCAGTGACAGCCCAGACGCCGCGCCATCCCCGCACCGGCTGCTGGATGGCTTTGTGCGCATGGTGGTCGATGCGGTCATTCGTGAAGCCGCCGCTGGTCGCGCCGCCCCTGCCAGGCGCACCCCCGCCGCGGCCTGGTATGCGGCACTCACCGGCAGCAATCGCCAGCTTAATCTGCCCACCGCCGAGGCCGATGCGCTGGTGAAGGCCTGGCAGACCTGGGCAGGGCAAAACACCGCCGCCGGTAACGACGCCTTCCGCATCGCCTTTCGCCTCAACGCGCCTGAACCTGCCGACCAACCCGGTGCCCACCAGCCCTGGCGGCTGGACTACCTGCTTCAGGCCACAGACGATCCCAGCCTCATCGTTCAGGCCGCGCAGATCTGGCGCAGCAAAGCGGATGCCTACCTCCTGCAGCGCTTCGACCAGCCGCAGGAACGGCTGCTGCGCGGGTTGGCGTTCGCCGGGCGTTTATTCGCGCCCATTCTGGAAAGCCTCAAGGGTCCCGCGCCAGCATCCACCGCCTTCGATACCGCGCTGGCCTACACCTTCCTGCAAGACGCCGCCCCGCTGCTTCAGGCCAGCGGATTTCGCGTGCTGCTCCCGCGCTGGTGGGGCGGCAAAAAGGCCCGGCTGACGGCGCGGGCCAAAGTAAGCGGCGGCAAGCAGAGCAGCAAAGCGCACCTGACCCTGGATACGCTGGTCAGTTACCGTTACGAGCTGATGCTCGGCAGCCAGGCACTGGATCGGGACGAGTTCGCACGCCTCGCCGCCCTCAAGCAGCCCCTCGTGCAGCTTCGCGGGCAGTGGGTGCTGCTGGATCCTGACCAGGTCGAGGCCGGGATCCGCTTCTTCGACCAGATGAACGGGCAGGTCAGGCTCGATGCAGCGCTGCGCCTGGGCCTGGACGATGCAGAATCCGTGCATGGAATCCCCCTGCAGGACGTGCGCGCCGATGGTTGGCTGAAGACCCTCATGGAGACGCTTAAGGACCCTGAGAAGATCTCCACGCTGACCGTGCCTGAAGCGCTCCATGCCCACCTGCGCCCCTATCAGCAGCGCGGCTACTCCTGGATGGCGTTCCTGCGTCGTTATGGCCTGGGCGCGTGCCTGGCAGACGACATGGGGCTTGGGAAAACCGTGACCACCATCGCCCTGCTGCTGCACGTCCGCCATAACGAACCCGCCGCGAAACCCGCCATCGTGGTGTGCCCCACGTCGGTGGTCGGCAACTGGCGGCGCGAAATTCAGCGCTTCGCCCCGGAACTGGTCACCTACACGCATCTGGGGACCGAACGCTCATCCGGTGAGGCTTTCGCCAGCCACCTCACAGGCGTCGATGTCGTCATCACCAGCTACCCGCTGCTGGCGCGCGACCGCGAAACGCTCGCAGGCGTGGCCTGGTCCTCGGTCATCCTGGATGAAGCGCAGAATATCAAGAACACCAGCACCAAACAGGCGCAGGCGGCCCGCGCCCTGCACGGGGATCACCGCATCGCCCTCACCGGTACACCCGTCGAAAACCGCCTGACCGAATTGTGGTCGATCTTCAACTTTCTTAATCCCGGTTACCTGGGCAGCGAGCAGGACTTCAGGCGCAGGTTCGCCAACCCCATCGAGAAACTGGACGACACAGCCGCGGCAAAGCGCCTGCGCCAGCTCACCGCCCCGTTTATCCTGCGCCGCCTTAAGACCGATAAATCCGTCATCAGCGATCTGCCAGATAAAATCGAGACCAAAGTCTACACCCCGCTGACCGCCGAACAGGCGACGCTGTACGAAGCGGTGGTGAAGGACGTGATGGCGCAGATCGAGCAGGCAGAAGCAGACGAAAATGCCATGTCGCGGCGCGGGCTGGTGCTCTCGCTGCTCATGCAGCTCAAACAGATCTGCAATCACCCGGCACAGTACCTGAAGGATGGCAGCGCGCTGGAAGGCCGCAGCGGCAAGGTGGCGCGCCTGCTGGAGATGCTGGACGAGGTGTATGCGGCAGGCGACCGCGCGCTGATCTTCACCCAGTTTGCAGAGATGGGCGAGATCCTGCGCCAGCACCTGCGCACCGCCTTCCACGATGAACCCCTGTGGCTGCACGGCGGGACGAAGGTCAAAGACCGCGAAGACATGCTTCGCCGCTTCCAGGCCGAACGCGGCCCCAGCATCTTCATTCTGTCCCTCAAGGCGGGCGGGGTCGGCTTGAACCTCACCCGTGCCAGCCATGTCGTCCACTTCGACCGCTGGTGGAACCCGGCGGTCGAAAACCAGGCCACCGACCGCGCGTTTCGCATCGGGCAAACCCGCACTGTGCAGGTTCACAAGTTCGTCTGTACAGGCACCCTGGAAGAGAAAATTGACGACATGATCGAAAGCAAGAAGCTGCTGGCAGAGCGCGTCGTAGGCGCGGATGAGAGCTGGCTCACCGAGTTCGATACCGCCAGCCTGCGCGATCTCGTGCGGCTGCGCGAGACAGAAATCAAGGACTGACGCATGGCAAAACGCAGGGGTTCGCGCAGCGACGATTACGGCAGGGGCTACTTTCCAGCCTCTCGCCCCATTAAGACCAATGACGGCATTCAGAGCCGCAGCCAGCGCGGCGCTTTCGCCGCCAACTGGTGGGCAAAGCGCTGGCTGGCCGTCCTGGAAAGCTACGGCATCGGATCACGGCTTCAGCGCGGGCGCAGCTACGCGCGCGGCGGGCAGGTGCTCTCCATCGCTGTCGCATCCAGCATCGTGCAGGCGCGTGTGCAGGGATCATCCCCCGCGCCCTACAATGTCACCATCGAGGTCACGCCGCTGAACGCTGATGCGTGGAGCCGGGTGCTGGATGCCATCAGCGCCCAGGCCATCTACACCGCGCAACTGCTGGACGGCACCATGCCCCAGGAGATCGAGACAGCCTTTGAAACCGCCGGTGTCTCACTCTTTCCTAAGACCGTGCGCGAAATCGAGACCACCTGCTCCTGCCCGGATTACAGCAATCCCTGCAAGCACATCGCGGCGGTGTACTATCTGCTGGGCGAACAGTTCGACCGTGACCCGTTTCTGCTCTTCACCATGCGCGGGCGCACCCGGGATGAGGTGATCGACGCGCTGCGCGAACGCCGTGCGGCAGCCAGTGGCGACGCTGCCGCAGAGGACCGATCCCTGGAGTCCCATACACCCGTCCCCGCGCTTCATGACCAGATCGCCACCTTCTGGGGCGCTGCCCCGCTCGCATGGGCAGCACCCACCTTCGACACCCCAGATACGCGTGAAGGCAGCGGCACGGTGCTGCGCCGGTTGGGTGCGCCGCCAGCAGACCTGAAGAAATCGCTGAACGATCTCTACGCCGCCATGACCGCCCACGTCCGCGCCAGAATCGGCGGTGAGGACGCAGGCAGCGAGTCCTAGCGCGCTGTACGGTCGCTAGGCGCGCAGGTAGCGGCTCGTCAGCGAATGCTCCGCGCTCAGCAGTTGCTGCGGTGTGCCCTCAAACAGCACGCGCCCGCCCTTGCTGCCGCCTTCCGGCCCCATGTCGATAATCCAGTCCGCGTTGCGGATCACGTCCAGATTGTGTTCGATGACGATCACCGTGTTCCCGGTATCGACCAGGCGGTTCATAATCTCCAGCAGATGGGCGATGTCAGACATATGCAGCCCGGTGGTCGGCTCATCCATCACATAGATGCTGCCTTTCTTGTGCAGCTCGCTGGCCAGCTTAATGCGCTGGCATTCCCCGCCAGAAAGCGTGCTCAGCGGCTGGCCCAGCCGCAGGTAGTTCAGGCCCACGTCGCTCATCGCCTGTAGTTTGCGCACCACTTCCTTAAGCTTCAGGAATTCCAGCGCCTGCTCCACCGTCATATCCAGCACATCGCTAATCGACTGGCCGTTCAGTTTGTAGGCCAGCACCTCTTCCTTGAAGCGCTTGCCCCCGCAAACTTCGCACGGCGTCCTTATCCCTTCCAGCGCGCCCAGGTCGGTGTAGATCACGCCCAACCCCTGGCAGTTGTCGCACGCCCCCTTAGAGTTGAAGCTGAACAGCGATGCGCTGACCTTGTTGGCGCTGGCGAACGCCTTGCGCAGGTCGTCCATGATGCCGGTATAGGTGGCGGGGTTAGAGCGTGTGGAGGTCCCCACCGGGCTTTGGTCGATGGCGATGGCGTCCGGGTAGCGGCTCAGAAACGCCTCGTTCACCAGCGAACTCTTGCCAGACCCGGCAACCCCGGTCACCACAGTAAGCACACCCACCGGGAAATCCACCGAAACGTGCTGCAGGTTGTTCACACAGGCATCGGCCACCGGCAGCGTGCCTTTGGGCGTGCGAAACTGCGCCTTAATGGGCAGCGCCTGGTGCAGATGCCTGCCCGTGACCGTATCGGCTGCCAGCAGCCCCTCAAAGCTGCCTTCATACACAATCATCCCGCCGCCGCTGCCGGCCCGCGGGCCCACATCCACAATGTGATCTGCCCCTTTGATCACGTCCGGGTCATGCTCCACCACAATCACCGTGTTGCCCTTGTCGCGCAGCTTCTGCAGCAGGTCGTTCATGCGGTGTACATCGCGCGGGTGCAGCCCCACGCTCGGCTCGTCGAAGATATACATCACGTCCGTCAGGCTGCTCGTCAGATGTTTCACGATCTTCACACGCTGAGATTCGCCGCCAGACAGCGAATCGGTGGGGCGATCCAGGCTCAGGTATTCCAGCCCGATGTCAACGAGATGCTGCAACCGCTCCGTCAGCATTGCCACCATCGGCGCAGCCACCGGGTCGGTGAGCGTCTTAATGACTCCCACCAGGTCCCCCACTTCCATCGCTGCCAGCTCCGCAATGTTGTAACCCTGAATGCGGCAGTTCAGCGCGGCCTGGTTCAGGCGCGCCCCTTTGCACGCCGGGCAGGTCTGCATGCTGATGTAGGGCGCGACCGCGCGCTGTGTGCGTTCCGAAAGCGTCTTCAGGTCGCGTTTGATGTAGGCACGGGTGAAGCGCTCAATAATGCCTTCGTAGGTGAGGTTCAGGCTGTTGCTGCCCATTTGCACCTTGTAGGTGCGCGACTTGCCGTGCAGCAGCAGGTCCATTTCTTCTTCGGTGTAGTCTGCCAGCTTCTTGTCAGTATCAAAGAAACCGCTGGCCACGTAACTGTCGCTATCCCACTTGCTAAATACGGGTACCTGAACGGCACCTTCGTTCAGCGATTTGGACAGATCCAGCCAGCCGTCCGAGATGACGCCGAGGCTCTGCCCCAGGCCGTTGCACTCCGGGCACATGCCCTGAGGATCGTTGAACGAGAACGCGTTGGCAGCCCCCGCAGACGGCTGCCCCACGCGCGAAAACAGCAGGCGCAGCACCGGCGCGATGTCGGTCACGGTGCCCATCGTGGAGTGCGACCCGCCGCCCAACCGCTTCTGGTCAACCACGATGGCCATGCTCAGGTTTTCGATCGCGTCCACGTCCGGGTGCGCATAGCGTGGCAGCAGGCTGCGGATGAACATGCTGAAGGTCTCATTAAGCTGGCGCAGCGCCTCGGTGGCAATCGTATCAAAGACGATGCTGGACTTGCCCGAACCTGAAACGCCGGTAAAAATCGTGATCCTGCGCTTGGGGATGCGCAGCGACACATTCTTCAGGTTATTCTCGCGGGCACCCCGGATTTCGATGTACTCCTGAATCACATCAGTTCCTTTCGGTAAACCTTCGCTGTTTCTCTGCTAATGGACAAACCAAAACGAATACGCACAATCGCAGGGACGAGCGCCGCATCCGTCATCGCTCTAAAAACCAGCGCGCGGCGCATCGTAATGACCTGGGTTCCCGGTTCGGCGATCAGTTCAAGGTTCGTCATGCGGTGTCTCCTGTTCTTGCATCTCCGCTAAAAGCATATCCAGACGGTTGTAACGGGCTTCCCACAACTGGCGGTATGGCGCGAGCCAGACCTCGATTTCGGCCAGCGGTTCGGCGCGCAGGGCATACTCACGCTGCTGCGCCTGGCGGCGTGCCACCACCAGGCCCGCCTCGCGCAGCACCCGCAAGTGCTTAGAGATGTTCGGTTGGCTCACCGCCAGCGCCGCCACCAGTTCGCCCACCATGCGTGGACGTTCGCGCAGCAGATCCAGAATCTGCCTGCGCGTGGGTTCTACGACTGCTTCGAAGATTGTGACCATAGAACAAGTGTACCACTCTCGCTTATAACTGTCAAGGCATATACACGAATCATAACACACCCTGAGCCTGCAAAAAGGGTACATTTCTATAGTCTGGCAGCATGGTTAAAGGCGCGACTCTATCTCCGCTATCTGGGGCGCACGCGCCAATAATCTGAAATGCACCCCGGTATCTTTGCCCCCTTCGCCCCCCAGTGGTAGAAAGGGCACGGGGAGGCGAGAGGACGAGTGGACGAGAGGAAAGCATAAGCGCGACAGCACCTGCCTCAGGTGTGCCTTCAGCCTTCGCGGAACGCGCAAACGGGGAGCCAGTCAGCTCCCCGCAATCAGATGTTGGTAAGGCAGATGCCAGCGCAGCGAAGACACCCCGCAGCGGTCAATGACCCGTCAGCGGGCGAAATCAGGGGGCGATGAAGGCTTGCGTCCAGTCAGGGCGCGGCGGAACAGCGCCCGCGTCGATCTGGTCGCGCCACGCGCTGTCCGTCAGGGTGTCACCCGCTGGCAGGATCGTTTCATAGAAGCTGAAGACGCCCCCGCGTGTGAGCTGAAGCGTGCCGTCCGGGCGGTCCGTTACCACATAGATGTAATCCGCCAGACCTGCACTGAACTGAAGGTTACCGGCGGGGCTGGTCGCCGCCAGCGCGGTAAGGGCCATGTTGCGCGGCGGGTCGGCATCGAACTGCGCCATCGAGATGAAGACGTAGCCATAGCTGCTGAGGAAGAGATTCTGGAAGTACTCCAGGTACGCGTTGGGGATCGGTTCCCCGGCCAGCAGCCCGCGCGCAGACTCGGCAGCGATGGCGCTCAGCGCAGCGTTAACGCGTGCCTGCTCAACCACAGCGTTCAGCGCATAGTTGCTGTTCATGCCGCGCGCTTCCAGGCCGTTGGCCAGCAGCGTGCTGAGGATGGCGATACGCGCGAACACCTGCGGATTCGGCTCCACGTAGGTATAGGTGTTCACGTCTGGCTGCTCTCCGCCGCCCCCTAACCCCGCCGGAATGGTGGTATAGGCCGCCGTCGCATTCTTAAGCTGCGTGTAGCTTACGAGCAGCGTTTGCAGGTCTTTGCGCCGCCATGCTTCGGTCTGCATCAGCGGCGGTTCCAGGGCAGGATCGCGTGCCACCAGCGGCTGAAGCATCCACAACCACGTACCATAAGCCGTCTCGGTCCAGGCATCCGGCGTAATGCTGCTCACATCAGCGCGCAGGTCGGCCAGTGTGGGCACATAGCCCTCAAAGGCGGTCAAACCGGCCTCGCTGGCAATCGTGTATGCGGACTCCGAGCCTAGCGCGGCAGCCAGATCAAGGCTCGTCGGCAGTGCCCTGCCCGCCATTGCCGGGTCCATAAACCGCTGGAGGAAATAAGCGTCCAGCGTGAAGCGCGACCCCAGCAGGCGGAACCCCCGCCCGGCTTCGCGCATGTCTTCAGCAGAGGTCCCTGGGGGCATGGGCAGGCTGTTGATGCGCGGCGCGGGCAGTTGCGCCACACGCGCCATAAATGCTGTGGTCAGGGCAGGGTCTTGCAGCGCCTCCAGTGGCATGTTCTCACCGAAGACCTCACGCGCCAGCGGCAGATAGTCCGCCGGATTGAGGTTAGCGGTGGGCCCGATGACGAATTCGAGCGTGTCATTCATCGCGCTGTAGGCTTCGTAACCTTCACCCTGTGCCAGCGCCCGCAGCACGAGCAGCCCCGCCAGCGTATCGGCCTCAGAACGCGCGGCAAAATTGACGCGCCCCAGCCACTGAAGCGTGCGGAAGTAAGCGGCAAGCTGCGCCGAGTCCGCATAGTAGCTGCGCGGCTGGTACATGCTGAAATCCTCGACATAGCTTTCCAGAAAGGGCAGCGGTCCGCCGCCTTCGCCCGCCCGGATCGCGTCCACCACCGGCTGCACCAGCGTGCGGATCTCCGGGTCGATCCCACCCACGTGCTCAACGGCGAACGTGCTGCGCTGGGTGATTTCCAGCGGCGTCGTTGCGTCAATAGTCTCGTCCGCCATCAGCAGCAGCCCAACCGCATAATAGGCGGTTGCGGCGCGTGCCGCGTCTTCCAGCGCCGTCCCCTTCGCGCTTTCCAGCGTCTGACGGGCCGCATTGTGCCCGGCCACCAGAAACTGCGTGAGCTGCTCGCTGAACGTCCCGCCTTCCAGATACATCAGCGTGTAGCGGTACAGCCAGTAGACGTTCTGAAGCAGCATATCCGTGCTGATGTAGCTGGAGCGCCCGGTTTCAGCATCCGTCCAGAATGCCTCGCGGAAGCGTTCCAGCCCTGCCGGGACGACGACAAAGCCGTTCTGTGCCAGCAGCGCCTGCTGCTCGGCAGAAAGCGCCGCGTCTTCCAGGTAAGCCACCTGGCTCAGGTCAATGGGCAGCGCGGGCAGCGTCCCCTGGTAGGATTGCGGAAGCCGGAGCTGAAGCGGGTCTGGCGCGCTGAGTTCGCGCACGATGTAGGTATCCGGTGGCCATGACCATTCCGCGTAAGCATCTTCCAGCGTCGGCATGGAACGGGTGGGGGTAACCGGGGGCAGTTCCTGGGCGCTGGCTGGAATAGGCACCAGCAGCAGCGCCACAATCACAAACATGAAACGCATACGTCCTCCTGGAAACAGAGAGTCGGCCAGAGAGGTAGCAGCGCACCACCTCTCGCGCGATTCTACAGCCGGTTTCGTGATCCGCCTATGCTGCGCAGGGAAACCGTCAGGCACCCAGTGATTTCACCAGCCGCGCATAACTGGGCGACTCTTCCATGAACACGTAGCGCAGCGGTGTGGCCGTGACCTGCGTGCCGCCGATGCTGCGCAGATACTCCACAGCCGCCAGCAGGTCACCGCTGCGAACGATGATCGTGACCGTGTACCAGCGGGTGCCGCTGCCGTCATCGGTCCCGTAAATTGGCGCGATCGTGGGCCCCTGAAGCCCGCGCGTCAGCGTATTTTCCGCCACGCGCTGCGCGATGCTTTCCGGGTCTTCCCCGCAGATATTGATCGTCACGGCCTGGTAGCGTTTGCCTTGCAGCGCCGCGTCGATATATTCGAGCATCGTCTTCAGTGTGGCCATCACTTCCGGGTTTTCTTTCAGGGCGCGGCGGTTACCCACCAGGCACGCCTGAGACTCGATAATGATCCCGTCCCTGATCTGCTTCAGATGGTTCTCGCGCAGGGTGGTGCCGGTCTGCGTCAGGTCAATGATGATATCGGCATAGCCGATGGTCGGCGCGGCCTCAATCGCCCCCTCGGCCTTCACCAGGGTGAAGTGATGGATGCCGCTTTCGTGCAGAAAGCGCCGCGCCAGGTTGGTATAGGTGGTGGCGATGCGCAGGTTTCGCCCCTGGGTCTGGCGGAAATCCTGCGCCAGGTCAACAAGATCCGCCATCGTCTCCACATCAATCCAGGCTTCGGGCACAGCCACCACCAGGCTGCACTCACCGTAATTCAGCGCGTTGTGGATCACCACCAGGTCATCATGCGGGTACTCGTGGACGACGTCCAGCCCGGTAATGCCCAGGTGCGTCGTCCCTTCAGACACTTTATACAGCACATCTTTCACCCGCTGGAACAACACCCCCACCTGCGGCAGCGCGGGGATTTCGCCCGTATACTGGCGCGGGTTCGGTTTATCCACCCGCAGCCCGCAGTCTTTCAGAAACGCCAGTGTGGGGTCAGCAATCGCACCCTTACTGGGCAGTGCAAACATCACAGTCATCAGGCCCTCAACAATACAGCTAACGAGTCGAGATCGGTGTAATGGGTGCCGCCGCACCACACCCCGGCGGCGTCGGCGGTCAGGTCGGCAGGGGTACCCGGCGGCACCAGCACGACGGCGATCCCGCGCGCGCGCAGCCCCTGCATCCAGCGGACGGCGTCTGCCCCTGTGCCGGAAAGCGTTTGCGGTGCGCGCTCGCCTGCCAGGAACGCTTCGCCGTTCACCACCCGCAGCAGCGCGTCCACATAGTAGGTGAAGCCAACCGCGGGGGTCTGTGTGCCGCCCAGCAGCCGGATGAGGTCATCATAGCGCCCACCTGCCCCCACCAGTTGATCGCCCACATACAGCTCAAACACCAGCCCTGTATAGTAGTCCCAGGTGCGTTCAATGTCCGCCTGGATCGTCACTTCGGTTACCCCGTAGGCGCTCAGCAGGTCAGTCACTTCCCGCCAGGAATCGAGCATCGCGCGCGCCTTCGCATCGTCGGCAAGCTGGGCCACCTGCGCAAAGGCCGCTTTCGGCGTGTCGTGAATCGCGTTCCATGCCCCCATCAGGTCCAGCGCGGCCAGGATCCGGTCGCGGTTGGCGGCGCGCTGGTGCTTAAGCATCAGCCGCTCCACAATATCATCCGGGCTGCGACCCCCCAGCGTCTCTGCCCGGCTGCCCAGAAACGCCCGCAGCATCTGTTCGGTCGCCGGGCGGTTGTCTGCCGCCTCTGGCATCGGCAGATAGTCGTCCAGCGCCGCGATCACTGCTGCTTTGCCCACCGTGCTGTTCCCCTGGCCAGGATCGCGCAGCAGCACACGCCGGTTCAGCAGAAATCGCAGTGTGCGGTCGTCCAGGTCAAAACCCGCCAGCAGATAGCGCAGCAGCCCCAGGTGTCCTATCACCACACGCGGCGCAATCCCCAGTGTATGCAGGCCCAGCGCCGCCATCGCCACGATTTCGGCTTCCGCTGCCGCGCCCCCCAGCCCGATCAGCTCCGCGCCGATGCTCAGGTGCTGGTACTGCGAAGCGTCCTGAAACACGGGCCCGGCATACTGCCACCGGCACACCCGCCCGCTGTCGCGGTTGTCGCGGGTGTCCCGGATGTAGCGCAGCGCCGCAGAGGCTGTGAATTCCGGGCGCAGCGCCAGCGCAATGCCGCCGCGCTCAAATGTGATCAGCCGGTTGATCATCGCATCTCCGGCTTTGGTCAGGAAAAGATCAGCGCGCTCGATCACCGGCGTATCACTGACCTGGTAACCATAAAGCGCCATATGATCCTGCAGGCGCTGTTGTGAAAAAGGCATAGCTACATACTCCATGAATGGAACCATGAATGGAACCATGATGAGACTCATGTTGGGAATTAATCCGGCCTACCGGCGCGCCGCGCTCACCAGCAGCCCCAGAACGCCCAGTGCCCCCAGCAGCAGGATAGGCATAGCCGGCGTATAGGTGACCTGCGAAGCCGTCTCTGCCTCTGCCCGCGTGAGATCCGGGGTCGGGGAAGCCTGCGCAAACAGGTTGCCGTCCGACGCGCGCACCAGATCCGGCGGAAACGTGAAGGTGGGCAGCGGCCCCGCGGCCTGCCCGCCAGGGGTTGCATCCGGGCCGATTGTCCCCAGCGTTAACCCGGCTTCCCCTGCCGGAATTGGCCCGGACAGTATACCGGCGTTGGCGGTGGCCGTCAAAGCGATGCCAGGCGTCTGCGTGATCGCTTCCCAGGTCTGGGTTGCGCCCACCACCTCAGCATCGACAGCGACCGTCGGCAGCAGCGTCAGGTCCGTAATCTGCGCGCTGTCGCCCGTCACCTGCACCAGTTCTTCAAACACATAGCCCAACCCTGTGCTGGAACGGTCAAACCGGAACTGATACCAGCGGTAATAGCGCCCGGTCACCACGTACTGCGTCCCGTGGCTGATCGTTCCCAGAACCGCGGCCTCCGGGTCGGCCTCTTCACGCACGTTCACATCGCCCACCCCCTCCAGCGCCTCCAGAATCGGCAGGCCGGGTGGCGTTTCGGTGGGGGCGGGCGTGGCCGTTCCGGCCGCGTTACCCGGCAGCGGCAGCGATGTTGGCGCGTTAAGCTGGACGGGTGCCGGGGTCGGTTGTTCCTGTGCGCGGCTGTCCCCGCCGAACACTGCCAGCAGCAGCGCGCCGACCACCACAAGCCGAAGCATGTATTTCACTTGGGGGGTAGAGTTGCTCAAAATCACTGTATCGAATTCACATTTCATACCTGTTGTCCCTGACCAAACGCACCCGTGACATACACCACAGCACACCCAGAAGCCACACCGTTGTCGCTGAGGCTGTTGGCTGCCGGTCAATGGTCTGATGCGCCGTTTTGCCCGCATTCCCGTGCTGCCAGGTACCGCGACAAGCTGCGCATGCATGGCTTGTAACTGCTCAGGCTACTTATCCCCAGCAAGGGACTTCGCCCCTTGCCAGGCTGCGATACCTTTCGTGAGAAATGGTCAAATTCTTATTGTTGACCGTTTGCGGCCAAGAAATTTAAGAGTTTTTGATCCAACGTTTTACAAAACGTTGGCGGCGGGTTGGGGGGCAGCGCCCACAAACCGCCTGCCTGAGAACCGCCCGTGCGTGAACCGCCCCGGGTGCAGCGCGATGCGCCGCTGCGTCATGCGCCGCTCAAATTGATCCTGTCGCGGGTAGTACAGCGGCACGGTGTGAACGCTCCGTGCCGGGGTGATAGGGGCAGCGCCCCTTTACACGCGATGTGCGTTTAACCCTGCATCGTTATTGTGTCCTGGCTGGTTTCAGGGTTCCTTCGTTCCTCGCCAGCGCTGCGCGCCCCATTTGGCCATCCGCCGCTCACCACGACACACGATTCTCCGGGGTGTTGCGTCCCTGCTCTGCCACGCGGCGCTCACCGCCATTCTGTAAGTACCCCTGATACTCCTGGCTGCGCAGACCCATCACCAGCCACCCGCCCAGGTTAAAGGTCGGCACTTCACCAAAACGGCACACATGACACGTAGCCGGTACCCACTCGCCGTTATAGCGCCGCCCGATGTGCATGTGAGTGGCGGTAGAAAAACCGCCCTCGCACGAGGCGTAACCCACCGTATCCCCGGTCTGTACCTGCGTCCCCTGCAGCACCCGCTGCGACAGGTGCAGGTAGAGCACCGTCCAGCCCGTGAGTTCGTTGCCATCCCCGTCCACATCCAGGATCACGGTGCCGCGTTCGCTGCGCGCAATTACCCCAGGCGCGACAGCCGTCACCGGGAACGCGGACTGGTAGCAGGCTGCGTCGCGCCGGTCATCCGGCGGCGCGAAATCCACCGCCGCCCACGCGCTGCCCGTCCCCCACCCGCCGTGTGGGCCACCGGTAAAGAACCACGTCTGCCCTGGCGCAAACGGCAGCGCAAACGGCGGCTGCGCTGGCACCTGCAGAAAATCCCCGCCCTCCACCGGGTCGGCGCTAAACAGTGTGG
>CAZQIJ010000038.1:0-18558 GCA_964592955.1 uncultured Anaerolineaceae bacterium | reverse complement strand
GATATGGGTTTCACCCTGCATCATCATTCGCGTCCGCCTTGATTTCCCCATGAGTCATCCCACGATTACCTCGATAAGGTGCGCATGCGGGGTGCAGGGGGCTTCGCTCCCTGCCGTGTGTATAGGGGCAGCGCCCCTATACACACGATATGGGTTTCACCCTGCATCATCATTCGCGTCCGCCTTGATTTCCCCATGAGTACAGACAGATAAATCCTGTACGCTGTTCTGCGTCAATTTACTGAACGCCATCCAACACTGCTTCTGTGGCTGTACTTAGTTACCCCACCAGGTGAAAATCCGTCTGCCGACCGCGCAGCCAGCGCATCACGCCGCCCGTAAGCACCGCATCTTCCTCCAGCGCGATCCGCACCACCTGGCCCCATTCCGGCACATCCTGCTTGATGTTCAGCTCAATCGAATAGCACGTGTCTTCATTCAACGGGTAATCGCCAGAACCGGGCACGCCGTCCTGCTGATCCCACAGGCCAATCGTCGGCCCCGCAGCATGCCCGTGTACCCCAATTGGGTGACTGTAGATCTGCGCCGTGATCCCCTCAGTGCGCGCGGTGTGCAGCGCGGCACGCAGCACGTCATTTCCCGTCCTGCCGGGCACCATCTCCGCCATCAGGATGTCTTGCAGCCGATTGCCGGTGGCCAGCGCCGCGCATAATCCCTCTGGGGCCTGCGTTTCGCCCGGACGCAGCACATAGGCGTGCTGCTGATGGTCTGTCGTCAGCCCCAGGTACGTGAACCCCACGTCCATATGCAGCAGGTCGCCCGGCATAATCAAAGCACGCTCAGGGACCTTGTCCATGCCTGGCGCTGGTGCAAACCCCTGGCCCACCGCCTGAATCTCGACAGTCGGCTGAAACCACGCCCGCACCCCCATCGCCTGCATCCGCTCGCGCAGCCACCACACCACATCGTCGGTGGTGGTCACGCCCGGATGCACGGCCTGGTACGCTTCGCGGATCATGTCGTGCGCCATCCGCACAATGCCGTCATACGCCGCGATTTCCTCTGGGGTGCGCCGTTCCAGCCAGCCGATGGCCGCGTATTCTCCGCTCACGATGCGCACCGCATACGGTCCCAGCGCCGCCACCAGCCACTCAAATTCGCTGTGGCTGATCCCATCCGCGAAAGCCTGGAGCGTGGAGAAATTCACGCCAATGCGCTGTGGATCGTGATCGCGCACCACCCGCGCCAGCGCTTCGGCCTGGGATTCCGACTCCGGTATCCATTCCTGTTCGTATACACCCGGATACCCATAGCGATCCAGGGACAAACACCTGACAGTGCCGGGTTCGCCGCGCGCAAAGACCAGCAGCGTGCGCCGCCGCGCACTCATGGCCGGTTCTGGCAGCAGGGACATCAGCGCCGGGTCTTCGTTGTATTCCCGCGCGCATATAATCCACATGTCCAGATCGGCACGTGCCAGGATCTCCGGCAGCACCGTGTGCAGGCGTTTCGCTAACCATCCGTTGCGGATTTCCGCTTGGCGTCTGAGGGGGTAGATCATCGCAATCCGTCCTTCGTGCAGAATTTTTGGCGAAGTATACCCCCTGCGGCGCATTTCCGCCGGACTCAGGGCTGCGGCGTCGCCGTTGCGCCAGGCAGATGAATAACGTGAGGGGCAGTCGTGGGACGCCGCACTGCGGCGGGTTCACGATCTCCGACTGCGGTCGTACTCTGCAATCATCACGTGCGCCTCGCTCAGCGTCTCGGCAAAGCGAAACTTCCCGAACAGCGAATCGCGCTTGTAGATGCGGCTCACCATCGCCAGCAGGCTGCTGGCAAACCGGCTGACGCCCACCACAATAATCAGCAGATCGTTCGGATGCTCATTGTCAAACAAGCGCCGCGCGTGCGAAATCGCACCTTCTGGAATGCTGCCGTCGGCCTGCGCGAAGTCATAAATGACGTGTGTGCCATGCATGACGCTGTCCTGCAGCGCATTCGATTGTTCGGTCACGTGATGCAGATCCTGCCATGTCCAGCTTCCCACCAGTTTCACGTGTATGATCGTTCTTTCGGGGTTATACCAAGAGACGGAGTGTTCCATCAGCAATCCTTGACGGGGTAAAGTAACAGATTAGTTTCCTGATTCTAGCAGAGTATTGCGGTGCAGAACGCGATATGGGGGTATTCTGAACCGAACCTGACGTATCCGCCGCTGCGATGGCGTCAGCCGGGGGGGTGCAGCGCCCGCGCTCCTGTCACGCCGCGCGAACCGTTGCAGGCATATACAGCAGGGCACAGCGGGGTTTTGCCCTGCGTCACGCCGTCATACCGTCAAACCAAATAGCGCACGGTGGCCGCCGTGCGCTATCCCCCCCGGCCCCTGCCAGAGGACCGCTACTTATCCCGCGAGAGCTGGAAGCCGCTCATGAACTGCTTTTGCAGCAGGATGAAAACGATCACTGGCGGCAGGCTGGCCACCACCGCCGCCAGCATCACCGGCCCGAACTGTATCGCGCTGTCGCCAGAAATCAGCGTGCCGATGCCCACCTGCACCACATCCAGCGCCTGGTCAGAGATAATCAGGTTCGGCCAGATATACATGTTCCACCCATAAATAAACTGCACAACCGCCAGTGCGCCTATGGTGTTCCAACTGATGGGCACAAGCACCCGAAACAGAAACTGCAGCGGCGTCGCGCCGTCCAGTTGTGCGGCTTCCGAAAGCTCCGCCGGGATACTGGCGAAGTGCTGCCGGAACAGAAATGCCCCGGTCGCGCTGGCCAGAAACGGTACGATCAGCGCCAGATACGTGTTGCCCCAATCCAGCGCGTTGATGAAGCGGAAAAGCGCGATAATGAGCACCTCAGTAGGCATCATCAGCGTGACCAGCACAAAGCCAAAAATGAGCCATTTTCCCGGAAACCGGAAGTACACAAAGGCCAGCCCCGCCAGCAGCGAGAAGATCGTCTTGCCCACCGTAATCGCCATCGTCATCACAAAGCTGTTTACGATATAGGTTTGCAGATGACGCAGCCCAAACACCATGTGCCAGTTGGCATCGAACGCGCTTCCCAGCGAAAACTGGTAGCGGTAGACATCCGAATTGTTCTGCGTGGCCACAATCAGCGCATAAAACAGCGGTATCCCCAGCAGAATACAGGCAATCCACAGCGTGAGGTGGGCATACCAGCGCTTCGGCAGCAGGGATGCCAGCGCAGCCCCGCGCGGTTGTGCAGCCTCTGCGCTGTTGCTTGTGTCTTTAGAAAGTGTGGCCATGCGCTATGCTCCGTAATTCACACGGCTGCCGCTGGTGCGGAATTGCACGATTGTCAGCCCGATTACCATCAGAAACAGCACAATTGACTGCGCCGCTGCCTTACCCAGATCGTTATTCGCGACCCCCAACTGAATCACACGGTACATCATCGTTGTCGTGGATTCCAGCGGGCCGCCGCCCGGCGTCAGGTAATCAATCGTGCCATACGTATCGAAAAACGCGTAGGTCATGTTCGTAATAATCAGGAAGAACGTGATCGGCGAAAGCAGCGGCAGCATCAGGTAACGAAAACGCTGAACCACGTTCGCGCCGTCAATGGCACCCGCTTCCAGCAGATCCTTAGGGATATTCTGCAGCCCCGCAATGTAAAACAGAATATTGAACCCCATCGACTTCCACACGCTGGCTGCGATCACCGTCCAGGGTGCCACCGCCGGATCGTTCAGCCAGCCCACCGATACCCCCAGAATATCACTGGTGAAGTGGTTGATGATACCGCCAGACGGGTTAAACATCAGCAGGAAGATGATCCCGGCCACAGCGGGCGAAACCGCATACGGCCACACCAGCAGCGTGCGGTAGATGTTCGCGCCGCGAATGGGCAAATGCGCCATGATGGCGATCAGCAGCGCCAGCCCCATACTCAGCACCACAATCATCCCAGAAAGCAGAAACGTGCGCAGCACAATCGTCAGGTAATCTGCGTTCTTCACCAGCAGTGTGAAGTTATCCACACAAATAAACGCTTCGCGACGCGCCCCCAGCCGTGCCAGCAGCGTCGAAAGCCGCAGTGTTTCCAGCGACGGGTAATACAGGAACATCAGCAGCACGATCAGCGTGGGGGCCAGCAGCACCAGCGGCAGCAGCCACCCCCTGAACGTGCCCTGGGTGGGCTGTGTTCCCGCGCTTATCAGCGGCTCGCGCCGCAGCATGCGCCCCATCACGGTGTTGGTCAGGGCCAGCGCCAGCGCCATACCCAGCGCCATTAACCCGATACCGAAGGCGTGATCCAGCGTGGAACGAGTTTCCGTCTCGAACGTGCAGTAATTCAGCGGCACCATAAACAGCATAGAGCCCAGCGCGCCAGCCACCGCGCCCGCCGCCCCGCCAATGGCCGGGTTTAGCCGCGCGCGCGCAAATACAAGCGCCAGCAGGCCGCCACCAATGACAGCAGCAATAGTGAGTGTGAGTGTTGGGGAAATGACCATGGGTGTCCTCGCAGAAAACAAGTGAGGGGCGGCTTACATGAGCCGCCCCTGCACCAGATGTTGCAGCCGAAACGCTTATTCAGCGTTCAGCAGGTTGTATTCTTCAATGATGATGTTCGCTTCGGCGGCGGCTTCTTCCAGCACGGTCGCCGGATCGTCGTCGGTCAGCAGCACGCGGTCGATGGCGGCGGTGACCACGTTACGGATGGACGGGAACCCGCCCACGATCGCGCCAGCGGTGGCCGGGGTCAGTTCGCTGCCGGCGAGCTGTTCGGCAGCCACGGTCTGGTTCGGGAATTCTTCAAACCAGCCTTCGGCGTCCAGCATCTCGTTGGCAGAGGTGGTGATGGCCACATAACCGGTGGTCTGGTGCCAGCTTGCCGCGTTTTCGGTGTTGGTCAGGTACAGCAGGAAGGTCAGCGCGCCGTCTTCCACTTCTGTTTCCAGGCCATCGGCCAGCCACAGCGTAGCGCCGCCGATGATGTTGCCCGTCCAGCCGGTCGCATCGTTGTAGGGCATAAACGAAGCCACAACTTCGAAGCCGTTGTCTTCACCCACCTGGGTATACACGGTGGTATCCGAGCTGCTGTATACGGCCATCGCCACCTGCTGCGTGCTGAAGGCCTGGTCAACCGTCGCCCAGCTATCGCCACCCTGCGCGCCGCTGTAATACAGGTAACCAGCATCAAACATGTCGTTCAGCCAGGTCAGAATGGCCAGGCCAGCGTCGCTGTTGAACGCCACTTCGGTCGCGCGTTCGGCACGCCCGTTGTCGTTGTTCACATACAGGCCGTTCTGCTGCGCCAGCCACTGTTCAAAGAACCAGCCATGATTCGGGAACGTGAAGCAGTATTCCGGGGCTTCGTCCAGCGCCATGATCGCTTCGCAGGCGGCTGCCATTTCGCTCCAGGTCGCCGGCGGCGTATCGATGCCTGCCGCTTCCAGATACGTCATGTTAGAGAACATGATCGAAGAAGACGTGTTCCAGGGCATGGATGCGAATTCGCCGTCCAGCGTGTAGTAACCGCGCACCGGGCCGATGAAATCATCGAAATTCACCGCGATGCCGTTGATTTCTTCGCGGCCAGCAATCGCAGCTTCTACCGACTTGAACAGGCCGCTGTCGCGCGCGTCCTGCGTGCCAGCTTCGAAGAACTGCACCACAGCCGGGAGTTCACCCTGCTCGGCGGCCACGGCCACCTGGGCGAACACTTCTTCGTAGTTGTTACCACCGGTCACAACGATATCATACTGGGGGAATTCTGCTTCAAAAGCGGTGGCGACTTCGTTCATCCAGTCCAGGCGGTAATCGGCAAATGCGATCCATACCGGGATTTCGATGGGTTCGTCCTGGGCTGCTGCGGCACTGACGCCGAGCAGTGCCACGACGACGAGCAGCGCGGCAATCACGAGAAGTTTGCGAGCCATGCGTAATGTCTCCTTGAACACGAGATAGTAAGGGAATTTGGTCAGAAGCGACCACGCCAGAATGTAATTGACCCAGGTTAAGGAACATCCGCGCGCCTTTAAGCAAGGATTAAATTAGCGTTTAAGAGCTTTAAGACAGATGTTAACGGTAGCATAACACCCGCACCAGCATTAGAATTTGCATCGAACAGAACACCTCATGGACCAACCAAAACAAATACGCACCATCGTAGGTAGGGACGAAGCGGGCCTCGCCCGCCCCCAGACAACGCCTGCGTTGTCCCTACAAAATCCGGCAGATTTAAATGGGTTGATCCATCAGCCATCGCAGGTGAGGCGAAACCAGCGCCATGAAGATGTGGGTAATGCATAGAAGCAGTGAGAGCGGGATTCAGGGTGCGGGCGGGCTTCGCCACCACCACGTACTGCACGAAAGGGATGTTTGAATGTCAGAACACGTCGCCTTCGATTTTTCGGCCTTTCCGGTGCTGCACACCGCGCGCTGTACCCTTCGCCAGCTCACCCATGCAGACGCAGACGCGCTCGTAACCATCTTCGGCGACGAAGAAGTCCGGCGCTTTCTGGATATGGAACCTCCATTCGGCCACGAGCAGGCCATCGCATTTATCGACTGGATGACCGGCCACTACGAGCAGCGTCACACCGTCCGCTGGGGCATTACGCTGCGCCAGGCCCCCGAAACCGTCATTGGTACCTGCGGGTTTCACATGTGGAACCGCCAGCACCGCCGCTGCGAGGTCGGCTATGACCTGCACCGTGCCCATTGGCGGCGCGGCATCGCCACCGAAGTCATGCAAACGGTGATCCCCTGGTGCTTTGAAAACCTCAACCTTAACCGCATCGAGGCAGACATAACCTCAGGTAACCGCGCCTCGCAGCGCGTGCTGGAGAAGCTCGGCTTTGTGTATGAGGGGACGTGGCGCGAACAGGTCTTTGAACACGGTCGCTTTGTCGATATCGTGCAGTTTGGCCTTCTGCGCCGCGAGTACGAAACCAACCGCGCCGCTAATCCTTAACAAACCGCTTCAGCCGCGCCGCGATGTCGTCCACCTCCACCTTGCCCTGCGCAATCTCCAGGATGAAGTCATACTGGGTAGCTTCATCCCAGCTCAGGCGCAGCCCGTTCGCATCCAGAAACAGCGTCACCGCGCGCTGGGCGGTGCGTTTGTTGCCGTCCACAAACAGGTGATGGTACGCCAGCGAATGCAGCAGGCTGGCGGCTTTATCGACCAGCGTCGGGAACTGCGCCTGCCCAAACAGGTGCAAACGCGGGCGGTTCACTGCGGACTCCAGAAGGTGAAGGTCACGCACCAGCGCATGACCTTCTGTCACCTCATCATTGATCTGGTACAGCTCGGCGGCGGTCAGGTAGCGTACAGGCCGCCCGCCGCCCTCAACGTGTTTCGAGTTCATGCAGAAGCCACCTCTGCTGTGCGATCAGGTCGTGAATCAGTCCGGTATCGGTCTCGAAGTCCGGTTCTGGGTACGCGGCATCTGCCGCCAGCGGAAACCACGCCGCCAGCGCTTCGTGCGCCAAACGTCCCTCTGCCAGTTGCACGATCTTTTCCAGCGCTTCTTCCTGCACCCAGCGCACCCGCTGCCCGTTCACGCGGAACATCAGCAGCCCCGCCACCGTCGCGGTGCGCTTGTTGCCATCCGCAAACGGGTGATTGCGCGTGATCGAATGCATCAGCGCGGCCACCTTTTCCGGCAGCGTCACATACGCATCCTGGCCAAACGCGCTGGCCTGCGGGCGCTCTACTGCCGCGTCCAGCATTTCAAGGTCGCGCACCTCACGCTTGCCCGTAATCAGCGCTGGCTGTTTCGTCAGGATGCCGTTGATGTAGATGACTTCGGAAAGCGTCAGGTAGCGAGTCATGCCCCGCCATGCTCCTCATAACGCCAGGTTGTGCCGTTCACCCCGTCTTCCAGCACGATGTTCAGCGCCTTCAGCCGGTCGCGCACCGCGTCCGCCAGCGCAAACTGTTTCGCGCCGCGCAGCTCGCGCCGCAGCGCCACCAGCAGCGCGATGAACGGTGCCGCGTCTGCAAGCTGCTGTGCCTGCGCTTCGGTCGTCAGCCCCAGCACCTGCATCAGGCGGCGCAGCGTTTCCTGCGCCTGCTGGAAGGTTGCGCCGGTCTTGCCTGCACTGCGCGCCGTGTTGATGTCTTTGGCCAGCGCCGTAAGCGCGGCCAGCGCCAGCGGTGTATTGAAGTCGTCATCCATCGCCGCCTCAAAATCCGTCAGCGCCTGCTCGGATCGCTGCCTCAGTGTCGCCTCGTCGTCTGCCCCCATCTCTGCGGCGCGCAGCGCCACCGTCAGGCGCTGTGCAGCGGTTTCTGCCGCCTGCAGCGCCTCGTCATGAAACGAGAGCGGGCGGCGGTAATGGCTGGACAGGATGAAGTAGCGGTAGCCGTTGGCGCTCACCTGCTTCAACAGATCGCCGATCCGCACCAGGTTACCCACACTGCGCGACATCTTCTCGCTGCCCATCTGCATCAGCCCATTGTGGACCCAGTACCGCGCAAACGGCTGCCCGGTAAAGCACTCGCTCTGCGCAATCTCGTTCTCGTGATGCGGGAAAATCAGATCCGCGCCGCCGCCGTGAATATCGATCTGCGGGCCGTGATGCATCAGGTTCATCGCAGAACATTCAATGTGCCATCCGGGGCGGCCTGCGCCCCAGGGCGACTCCCAGCTTGGTTCGCCCGGTTTCGCGCCTTTCCACAGCGCAAAGTCCGCCGGATGCTCTTTGGCGTCGTCGCGCTCCACACGCGCCCCCGCCATCTGTTCGTCCAGGCGGCGGTGCGACAGTTTGCCGTAATCGTCGTCAGACCCAACGCGAAAATAGACATCGCCGTTCAGGGTATAGGCGTGGTCTGCTTCCAGCAGCCCGGCAATCATCTGCTGGATCTGCGGGATCACCTCACTGGCGCTGATGTAATGGCTGGCGCGCCGGATGTTGAGCGCGTCCATCTCCGTCAGAAATTCCTCGATATAACGCTGCGATACCGCGTCCCAGCTCTCGTTGCTGGTGTTGGCCTTCTGGATGATCTTATCGTCCACATCGGTGAAGTTCTGCACATAATCCACCGCATAGCCCTTGAACTCCAGGTAGCGGCGGATCATGTCAAACACAATTGAACTCATGGCATGGCCGATGTGCGCGCTGCCATAGACCGTCGGCCCACACACATACATCTTGACCTTTCCCGGTTCGAGCGTCTCGAACGGCTCCTGCTGCCGGGTCAGCGTGTTGTAAATGCGCAGCATGCGCAAGCTCCTGAAATGTTGGTAATGTGCTCGTCACAGGTTAATATTAGCATACTGTCCACAGAGCATCACTGAGAGATCCTTGCATAAACGAATCGCTATTCTACACTACGCTTCCCCGCCCACAGTCGGCGGCGTAGAAAGTACCATCCGCGCGCACGCACTCGCCTTCCTCGACCTGGGCTATGCGGTGCGCATCGTCACCGGCAGCGGCACATCCTTCGATCCCCGCATGGAGCTTCACCACAACCCGCTGTTCGGTTCCAACCACCCGGACGTGCTCGCTGCCAAAACCGCGCTGGATTCGGGCACCGTCCCAACAGGCTTTGAGGCGCTCGTCCAGCGCCAGGCACAGGCCCTGCGCGAGGCGCTGCACGGCTGCGATGTGTGCATCGTCCACAACGCCCACACGCTCAACAAGAATCTCGCCCTCACGTCGGCGCTGTCTCGGCTTCACACGCCGCGCTTAATCGCCTGGGCACATGACCTGGCCTGGACGAACCCGCAGTATCTGCCCGAACTCTATCCCGGCGACCCCTGGGAACTGCTCAAACGTCCCTGGCAAAACACCACCTATGTGACCGTCAGCGCGCCGCGCCGCGACGAACTGGCCGCGCTGTTTGCTGTGCCCCCAGAAACCATCACAGTCGTGCCGCCCGGCGTAGACCCGGCAGAATTCTTCCGCTGGACCGCCGCCACGCGCCGCATCGAAGCCACCCTGAACCTGCTCGATGCCTATGCGCTGCTGCTGCTGCCCGCACGCCTCACCCGCCGCAAGAATATCGCGCTTGCCCTGCGCGTGCTGGCCGCCCTGCGTGACCTCAGCAATCAGGACATCCGTCTGCTCGTCACCGGTCCGCCGGGCCCGCATAACCCCAGTAATCCGGGCTACTTTGGAGAACTGCTCGCCCTGCGCCATGACCTCGCCCTGGAAAATTGTGCCCACTTTCTCTATGAACTCGATCAACTGATCCCGGATGACCCCACCATGGCCGACCTCTATGGCCTGGCCGACGCGCTGCTCTTTCCCAGCACGCAGGAAGGTTTCGGCATCCCCGTGCTGGAAGCAGGGCTGGTGCGCATCCCCGTCTTCTGTTCAGATATCCCCGCCTTTCGCCAGACCGGCGCACAGGATGTTACCTACTTCGACCCCCTCCGCTCGCCGCCAGATGTCATCGCCGCGCAGATCCTCGCGGTGCTGCGGCAGGAGTCCGCCTTTCGTTTGCGCCAGCGCGTGCGCCATCACTATCGCTGGTCAGCAATCATTCGCAGCCAGATCATCCCCTTGCTGGAGGTTCCATGACCGACACCCAAAGTACCTACCGTATCGTCCTCGCAATTTCCGAAAGCGCCAACCTTGACCGCTGGAAGACCTTTGCCGCCGCCCTGCTGCCAGAAGGCGGCACCATTCACGTCTGCGGGATGATCACCATCCCGCCAGAGAAATCGCTGAGCGAAGGGGCGCTGCCCGCGCGGGACTGGCGGGATGCGCTGCGTGCCGCTGCCCTTCAGTCGTCTGTGCTGGATGACGACGCCCAGGTGATTGTCGATTATCAGCCCCTGCAGCGCGTGCAGGAACTGGTCGATTCGCTCGATGCCGACCTGCTCCTGGTCGAATGGAACGCCCCCGGTGATCCAACCGGCGGCATCAGCGCCACCAGCCTGCTGGAAGACCTGAACTGTGATGTGGTGCTCGTCAGCGGCGAGGGGTGGCACCTGCCGGGGGATGTGCTGCTTTCGCTGCGCGGCGGCCCCAATATGACGCTGGGGATCCGCGTCGCGCAGGCGCTGTCGTCCAGCATCACACTCTTCCACGCCGCAGACGTGCGCCGCGCCGCCCCAGACCTGGAACTCGTCATGCGCGCCGTCCCGCAAATCACCCGCACCGTGACCGCCGTCACCGCCATTGCAGACGGCATCGTGCGCGAAGCCCGCGCGCATAAGGCCATCGTCATGGGGGCGTCGTTCCGTCACCCGGAACGCGGCGCAGTCTCGGTCAATCCCGTCACCGAAGAGGTGATCCGCCGCACCCACCTGCCGATGTTCCTCGTGCGCGGCGCGCAGCGCGAAACGCTGGAATTTCACCCGCCGCGACCGCTCAACCAGGTGGGCGAACCTCTTTCCCACCGCGTGGACCGCTGGTTTGCCGAGAATACCTTTCACAGCAGCGAATTCTCTGACCTCCGCCAACTGCTGGCGCTTAAGGAAAGGCGCGGGGTGAGCATCAGCATCGTGCTCCCCGCCCTCAACGAAGAACAGACCGTCGGCACCGTCATCCAGACCCTAAAAACCGCCCTGATGGACGAGATCCCGCTGGCCGATGAAATCATCCTCATGGACAGCAGTTCGACCGATAACACCGTCGCCATCGCCCGCGACTTTGGCATTCCGGTCTACGTCCATCAGGAAGTGCTGGCAGACGAAGTCGGCAGCCATTACGGCAAGGGCGAAGCGCTGTGGAAAAGCCTGCACGTCACGCGCGGCGATATCGTCGCCTGGGTCGATACAGACATCACCAACATTCACCCGCGCTTCATCTATGGCCTGCTGGGCCCCCTGCTCAAACATCCACAAGTGCAGTATGTGAAAGGCTTCTATGCGCGCCCCATTCAGGTGGAAGGCAAGCTGCAGGCCTTCGGCGGCGGCCGCGTGACCGAGCTGGTGGCCAGGCCCCTGTTCAACCTCTTCTACCCGGAACTTTCCGGCGTCATCCAGCCGCTTTCCGGCGAATATGCCGGGCGGCGCGAGGCGCTCGAACAAATCCCCTTCTTCAGCGGTTACGGCGTCGAAACCGGCCTGCTCATTGACCTGCTGGAGCGCTTCGGCCTGCATGCCATCGCGCAGAGTGACTTAGAAATGCGTGTGCATCACAACCAACCGCTTGTCAATCTCAGTAAAATGTCGTTTGCTATATTACAGGTCTTTTTCACGCGCATCGAGAGCCGCTATGGGGTGCCGCTCCTGGAAAACGCCAACCGCAGTATGAAACTCGTGGTGCAGGAGCCAGACCGCTTCGCCCTGGATATTGCGCAGATCGGCGATCTCGAACGCCCTCCCATGCTGTCGCTGCCTGCCTACCACACAGCGCGGCGCGGTGTGCGCTGGCAAGACAGTTAGCCTGTGTTTGCACCTGTATATGCACATCAGCCGAAAGTGAGCCTGTGAGTATCGATATTCTGCGCAATCGCATCACGCTGGATCAAATCCCGTTTACCGAACGTGGGTCGCGCCTCATGCTGTTCCGCCAGGAAGATCAGTTCAGCATCCGGTTGGCAGAGCGCTGGACGAAACTCGAAAGCGAGGTCGGTCACTACCGCCACCGTGAACCCATCGTCAATGCCATCACCCTGCTGAACGCCGACGGCGCGCCCGTCACCGGCATCAGCACCGAAACGTATCCGCACGTCGTGCGCGTCTTCTCGCCCCCCGGCAGGCTGGAATGGATCTTCCTGGATACCGAAACGCTGCTGCTGCGCCTGCCTGCCGGGCGCATCGGCCTTGCGTTTACCGTGTATGCAGACAAAGCCCGCATCGACCAGCGCGGCGGCGTCCTCACCGGGCTGCGCAGCACTGCCTATACCACCAATGCCACCGTCATCACCAACAGCATCGAACCCACCAGCAGCAATCACTTTCACGTCACCCTGCTGCTGGACGCGCCGCACGACTCCGCGATCCTGTTCAACGTGACGCCGCGCCTCGCCTATAACCGCTCCATTCCAGACCCGGACGCCGCGCTCCGTGCATCCTTTGACCGCTGGCAGACCCTCTTTGCGGCGCTGCCCCAGGTGCGCCCAGACCTGCAGGCGCAGTATTACTATGCCTGGTGGATCATGTATGCCGGTCTGCTGAACACCCGCTACTATTTCACCCGCGAGGCGCTCGTGCCGTCAAAAGTCCATTACGTTGGCGTGTGGCACTGGGATCAGGTCTTTCACGCGCTGGCCTTCCGCCGGGTTGATGCGCGCCTGGCCGAAGATCAGCTTCGCATCGTCCTGGATCACCAGCGCGAAGACGGTATGCTGCCAGACGCCATCTATGACGAAGGCACCATCACCCATCTGCAGCAGCCCATAGACGCCGATGTCACCAAACCCCCCATCATGACCTGGGCCGTCCTCAAGCTCTACGAAAGCGCCGGACGGGTCGATTTTCTGCACGAGGTCTATGAACCCCTTACCCGCTGGAATCAGTGGTGGATGGAGCGCAACCGCGACGAAACCGGCCTGTGTTTCTACCGCCATCCGTTTTCGTCTGGCCTGGACGACAGCCCCCTCTGGGATCACGGGATGCCTGCCGCCGCCCCTGACCTGAATACCTATCTTGTGCTCCAGAACGAAGGTCTGGCGACAATCGCGCGCATCCTCCGGCGCGATGCCGACGCCGCCATGTTTCAGCAGCGGGCAGATGCGCTGCTGGAAGCCATGCTTGGCCAGTTGTGGGACGAAGGGCACGGCGTCTTTGCTGCCCGCACCAGCGCCGGCCTCGTTCCGGTAAGCACGCCCTTTCACCTCCTGCCGCTGCTCACGGGTCGCCTTCCCCGCCAGAAGTACGAGCGCCTCATTGCCGAGCTGACAACTACCTACTGGACAACTTACCCCATCCCCACCGTTTCGCCCCGCGATCCGGCCTTCGATGCCAACCAGATGTGGCGCGGCCCGGTGTGGCTCAATATCAACTATTTCTTCATCGAAGCGCTGAAGCGCTGTGGCCGTCCAGACCTCGCCGCAGACCTGCGCCGCCGGTCGCTGGCGCTCGTCATGCGCCACAACGACATCTACGAGTATTACAACCCGTTCACGGGCGACCATCCCCCCAAAGCAGCGCCGATGTTTGGCTGGTCCGCCGCCCTGTTTATCGAAATGGCACTAGACGAAACCGTCAGCGGATGACATTCGCGTTATCGAAATAGCACTCACTGGTAACACCGCCGCCATCGTAATTACGGCTGAACCGCCCTTACTCCGGATGTGCCTTCAGCACTGCGCGACGGGCGAACGCCTGGCGCGCGTTCATCCCCCTCGCCTGGCCCCGCAGCGGCGGCGGGGTGAGGGCTTGCGGCAGCATCGCACCGGTGACGCAGCCCATGCCGCAGACGGCGCATTTAAGCCAGCGCGTCCAGGATCTCCTGGCGCAGCCGTGTGTACTCTTCCTCGCTGATCAGACCGGCGTCGTGCGCTTCCTTAAGCTCCTTCAGCCGGTCTTTCAGCGATCCACCGTCTTCCACCCTGGTGCCTGTCATCGCCGTGTTGATGAAATCGCTCAGATCCATACCCGAAACTTTCACTTTGGGAATCGTGCCCATCTGAATATCGACCAACCCGCCTGATGCCTGGGTCACCAGCCTCCCAGAGCGCCGCGCCGTCCCCCCGATGGTCATCATCAGACCGATGAAGAACGGGATCATAAAACCGGCGATGACCAGTACAATCCAGGTCCCCGTCACCTCTTCCCGCTGCTCATATCCCACGCAGTACAGCGTGGTAGACACGCCAGACTCGCCCGGCGCGACCGAGTAGTTGAACTGCTCCCGTTCCAGTTTCTCGCCACTGCCGCACAACAGTGTTTCAAGCAGCGACACCGTTCCCAGCGAATCCATTTCAGGAAACATCGGCACAACCAGCCCGCCTATCATCACTACCACAGACAGGAAAATCAGCAGCACACCCAGGCGACCCATCCTACACCTCTCTCGTGATATACAAAGACATCTTATGGACAAACCAAAACGAATACGGACAATCGTCCGCCCCGGACAATGCAGGCGTTGTCCCTACGAAATCCGCTGGATCTAAATGGTGTAACTGCTCAGGCTGCTTACCCCCAGGGACTTCGCCCCTTGCAGCCCCATTACGCTTAGCCACGTCAGCGGCTAAAAAATGCTTACCAGGCTGCGATACCTTTTGTGAGAAATGGTCAAATGTCTATTTTTGACCCGGCTTTTTACAAAAAGGTGGCGGGGGGTTTGGGGGGCAGCGCCCCCCAACCGCCTGCCTGAGTAGTTCCATTGGTTGATCCATTAACCGAACTGACATCCGCAAACCGGCACCGCAGGCGCGCGGCCCACAGGGTGCGGTTGCAGTCAGTCAGGGTTTAAGTATAGCCGCGCCCGCCATTTGCGCGATTCTCCGCGTGACTCCCCAGCCACAGCGCAACCAGTTAACTGACTTTTTACAATTTTTGTTAGGTCGCAGCGCTGCTTTGCGGTATCATGAAAGGCGTATCCACCGCTCATCCAAGCGTAGACTGACGAGGAGTCGAGTCCTGATGAAAAGGGTTATCCCACTGTTGTTCGTATTCGGTTTCGCCTTCATAACAATTGGCATTATTTCTGCCCAGCCCCCTCCGCCCCCTTGCGAACCCAACTGCGAGGATGATGAGCATCGCGCCGGGAGGGGCGGCCAGGCGCAGCAGCCCGGCCAGCGTCCCCGCCAGGGCCAGCAGCCCCCGCCTGCCGAACTCGTCCATTATGGCGGCGGCGACCACACCGTGAATGATGCATCGTCAGAGGCGTTCACCAACCCCCTCGCCAACCTGACCGACGAACAGATGCACAGCTTTGACGAAGGCGACGAGCTGTTTGAAAAGGTCTTCGTCGCCGCAGTCGAAGGTGCGGAGTCGCCCGATGATGGCCTGGGCCCGCTCTTTAACGCGACCTCCTGCGAAGGCTGTCATGTCTCGGACGGTCGCGGGCTGCCAGAGGCGCAGGGTGATGGCCTGCTCATCCGCCTGGCCACCACCGACCGCGACTCAACCGGTGGCACGGTGGGCGATACCGGCTATGGCGGCCAGTTCCAGGACATGAGCATTGACGGCATGGCCAGCGAAGGCGCGATTGTGATCGAATATACCGAGATCGCAGGCGCATTTGAAGACGGCACGCCCTACACCCTGCGCCGCCCCAGTTACCGCATGGAAGACCTCGCCTATGGGGAATTTGCCGCAGGCGTCAGCTATTCACCGCGTGTGGGCAACCACATCATCGGCCTCGGTCTGCTGGAAGCCATCTCCGAAGAAACCATCCTCAGCTATGCCGATCCCACAGACGACAACGGCGACGGCATCACAGGCCGCCCTAACTACGTCTGGGATTTCCAGGCTGGCGCGCTGGCACTGGGGCGCTTCGGCTGGAAGGCCAACCAACCGAACCTCACCCAGCAGGCCGCCGGTGCTTTCAATGGCGACATGGGGCTAACAACCCACGTCTTCCCCAATGAACCCTGCACCGCAGTCCAGGCGGATTGTCTGTCCGCCATCAGCGGGGGATCCCCCGAAATCTCTGACGAAGACCTGGAACACGTGTCGTTCTACGTGCGCGCGCTTTCCATACCGGCCCAGCGCGATGCAGACGATCCCCAGGTGCGGCACGGCGGGGCGCTCTTTGTTCAGGCACAGTGCAGCGCGTGTCACCTGCCGCAGGTCACCACTGGCGAACACCCCACCATTCCGCAGCTTTCCCACCAAACCATCAGCCCCTTCACGGATCTGCTGCTGCACGACATGGGCGAAGACCTGGCAGATAACCAGGACGATTTTCTGGCTACGGGCAGCGAATGGCGTACCGCGCCGCTGTGGGGCATCGGCCTGTTTGAGACCGTCAATGGGCACACCTATTACCTGCACGATGGACGCGCCCGCAGCCTCACCGAAGCCATCCTCTGGCACGGCGGCGAAGCAGAGTCCTCGCGCACGGCCTTTCTGCGCATGACCGCCGAAGAGCGCGAAGCCCTGCTGGCCTACCTGCGCTCGATCTGACGCCGCACCGCCAGCCAGTACTCCAATCCGCCGGGCGAACGCCGCCCGGCGGCCTTTACACCAGCAGTGCTTAAATCCAGCGTGCCCCGCTCACCAGAATGCGCTATCCTCTTCGCTGTGTATCGCAATCAGCACAGGAGACGCCTCATGCATATCGTTATGGTGTTTGTTCAGGTTAAACCGGAGTACGTGCAGGCCTTCGTAGAGGCATCCATGGAAAACGTTCTCGGCAGCAATCAGGAGCCTGGCATTGCCCGGTTCGACTTTATGCAGCAGGCAGATGACCCCACCCGCTTCTGCCTCTATGAAGTCTATCACTCCAAAGACGCGCCGGCCGCCCATCGCGAAACCGCCCACTACAAGCAGTGGCGGGATGCCGTTCAGCAGATGATGGCCGGTGACCGCATCCGCACCGAATTCGTTAACCTCTACCCCACCGACGACATGCCCGCCGACGCCTGGTAGGCAGCGCCACCACACCCACACGATACTCGTTCCTTAGCGCCTGGGGAACTTGCCCTCCCCGCTGCACACTGTCGTATCATAGCGTTGGGGCTGCTATCAGAACCCGGTCTGAAGTTATACGGAGCGCAAAGATGAAACTCGCCATCGATTTTGGCACCACCAACACCGTGATCGCCCGCTGGGAAGACGGTGTGCAGGTCGAAATCCTGCCCGGTATCAGCGCCTCCCCGGACGGCGTGCAGTCGCTCGTCCCATCCCTGGTCTATGTACGGAACGGGCAAACCGCCGAGGTCGTCATCGGTCAGGCTGTCCGCCAGCAAGGGCTGGACTCCCAACCGGATAACCGGCTGTTTCGCAACTTCAAGCGCGGCATCGTCAGCCTGGGGGCTTCCGAAGCCCGCGAAATCGACGGGCGCGCCTGGTGGGATCGGGACGCGGGCGAAATCTTCCTCCGCACCCTGCTCGCCGCGCTCCCCAAACGCCACATCGAGCAGTTGGTGCTCACCGCGCCGGTGGCCGCCTTCGAGAGTTACCTGTCGTGGCTCGGCGGGATGATGGGCGAGCTGGCCTCAGACCAGGTCTACATCGTGGATGAATCGACCGCGGCAGCCCTGGGGTACGCCGTCACCGAACCCGGTGCGCCGGTCCTGGTCTTCGATTTCGGCGGCGGTACCCTGGATCTCTCGCTCGTGCAGCTTCCCGAAAGCCGCGAGGCCACCGGCGGTTTTCTCAACCAGCTTCGTCAGCGCGGCAGCGCGTCCAGCACCGCGCGTGTCATTGCCAAGTCTGGCCGGGTGCTGGGCGGCAGCGATATCGACCAGTGGCTGCTGGTGTGGGTGCTGGAACGGCTCAACCTCACCGCTGCCGACCTGGGCACCAGCTACAGCGCGCTGCTCACCCAGTGCGAACACGCCAAGATCCGCCTTTCCAGTGCGCACGCAGCCACCATCACCGTCAACGCCCACCGCCACACCCACACGCTGGAAGTCACCCGCGCAGACCTGGAACTGCTGCTCACGCGCAACGGGTTCTTCGATGCCCTGCGCCACATCGTGGATAAAACCATGCATATCGCCCACCGCAGCGGCATCTTCCGGGAAGATGTGAAGTATGTGCTGCTGGTGGGCGGCGTCGTCGGTGACGTGTCGCTCGACGGGGCCCGTTTCT
>CAZQIJ010000037.1:0-18745 GCA_964592955.1 uncultured Anaerolineaceae bacterium | reverse complement strand
GGATATAACGCACATTGCGCGCCGGGTTCTCGCGCAGCTTCCGCCGGATCTGGTTCACGAATACGCGCACGTAATGATCCATCTCGGAATACTCCGGCCCCCACACCGCGTGGAGAATCGCGCGGTGCGTCATCACCTTACCCGGATGTGTGGCCAGCAGCCGCAGCAGCTCATATTCTTTCGGCGTCAGGTGAACTTCTTCGCCTTCCACCAGCACCACCCGGTTCACAAGGTTCATGGTAAGATCCCCGATGCGGATTTCCGCCTTCGGGTTCACCCCCGGCTCGCTGACAATGCGCCGCCGAATGGCCTGAATGCGCGCGTTCAGCTCCTCCATGCCGAAGGGTTTCGTCAGGTAATCGTCCGCACCGGCGTTCAACGCCTGCACTTTGGTCTTCTCTTCGTCATGCACCGAAAGCATCACGATAGGCACTTTGCTCCATTCGCGCAGGCGGCGGCACACCTCAATGCCGTCGGGGTCCGACCGCAGCGAAATATCCAGCACCACCATATCCGGCTGCTGCTGCGCCGCGGTGGTCAGCGCTTCGTCGCCATTCGTCGCGGTCAGCACCTCATACCCGTAACCGGATAACCCCAGTTTCAACTGCTTGCGGATTTGCGGTTCGTCATCCACCACCAGAATGCGCAGTTTGTTCATGCCCCTACGTGTCCTTTGCTAATTCCGGTTCGCCTGCCTCGTCTGCCGGAAGCATCACGATAAATGTTGCGCCGCCGCCCGGCGTATCGCGCACTTCCAGCCTCCCGTGATGCGACTCCACGATCCCTTTGGCGATGGGCAGCCCCAGCCCTATGCGCCCATCCTGCCCCCGGTAAAACGGCTCCATAATCCGCGCGCGGTCTTCTGCCGGGATGTTCGGCCCGTGATTTACAATAAACAGCCGCATAAACTGCCCCTGAACATCCCCATAAATTTCGATCTGCTTACCCGGCGGCTCATAGCGCAGCGAGTTTTCCACCAGGTTCGTGAGGGCCTGAAGCATCAGCCCATAGTCGAAGCTGACCAACGGCAGGTCTGGCGCAAAGCCGATCCTGATGCGCTCCTGTCTGGTCAGTTGGTAGAGGCGCGCCGCCACGTCCCCCACCACCTCTTCAAGCGAATTCCGGTCCCGGTTCAGCCGCAGCGCGCCAGCATTCAGGCGCGATAAATCCAGCAGGTTGCCCACCAGCCGGTTCAACTGGTCGGCCTCGCTTTCGATAATCGTGGCCAGGTCGCGTTGTTCCTGCGCGCTAAGCTGCTGCTGAAGCTGGCGCAGATTGTTGGCCGATGTCTTGATGATTGTAATCGGCGTGCGCAGATCGTGCGACACAGCATGAAGGATGGCGGTCTTCAACCGGTCGGCCTCCTCAAACTGCTGGCTCTTGCGCGCGCGTTCCGTGAGGTCGATGCGATACAGCGCCATCGCTGCCTGAGACGCGCAAGTGTTCAGCAGCCGTTCCTGAAGGGGTGTGGGCGGGCTCTCAAATTCCGCACGCAGCGTCCCGAAGATGCGATCGTTGGCCTGCAGCAGCAGGTACGTCGTGGACTGCGCTGCATTGGCCAGCTCCCCGTCATTTTTCGGCAGCAGCAGCAGTTGACGTGCCTGCAGGTCGCTGTAGAGCACCTCGCGCAGTGCGTCGTATACCGCTTCGCTGCTCATAATCTGGTTGAAGGACCGTGTCAGCTTATACAGCACCTGCTGCTCAAAGGCGCGGTGACGCTCCGCTTCCATCTGGCGCTGCACGCGCGCGCTTAGCTGCCCGGCGATCAGCGCCACGATCAGGAACACCAGCAGGTCGAGCAGTTCACGCGGGTCATTGACCAGAAACGTGTATAACGGCTGAATCAGGAAAAAGTTGATACTCAGAAAGCCAAGCACCGCCGCCAGTACTGCCGGGCGCGTCCCTTGCCAGATGGCGATGACGAACACCAGCAGCAGGTAGACCGCCGTCAGGTTGGCCACCGTCAGGTTTGGCCGCAGCACCCACGTGACCAACGTTGTCGCGGCGATCACGCCAAGGGCAATCACATAATGCCCGGTTGCCTGCAGGCGCATCCCTGTTCCTCACTTTCATCCCCATGCCCCGCCATCGGCAGGGCATGCCAATGGTAGCCCAATACCAGCGCTTCTGTAAACTGCCGCTGCACCCGGCGGCGTGAACGTACTTGCGAGCCGCCCTGTGTTCAGGGTAACATTCCCCTGTTTCCTGGCCTTTTGTGGTCAAGAGGTTTGGAGGCTACACAATATGACGCTTGTATTCGCAGCGTAGCGATAAATCTTAGAACAATGTTTTTTGTAAAAGACAGTGGGGATTAACATGATTGCACATGAAGCGCAAACTTTGGGTAGGCAGGTGGAGAGTCTCCTGTTAAGCCTTTATCCTCAACGGTTGGCCTATCTAGTGCAGCGTCCAGTTGTCGCGGCACTCGCGTATCTCGTTTTCTATTATGCTTCACATATTATTTTCACGCACTTGTTTGGGGTGTTTGCCGGAACACCAAACGTATTGGACTTTATTGAAGATACGGGAAATCATCTTGTTCCAATCGCATTGTGTGCCACTGTGTACTATTACTTCTATCTCCCCATGTTGATGCGAAACACGTTTGATGCGCTTGCTGCTAACAAGGTATTCGAAACGGCTGACTTAAAATTGAGTAAACCGCTCGGGATGTCTCGGTTTTTCTGGCTTCCTCACGCGCTTACTGTCCTGGCAGGGATTTTATGGTTGGTCTGGAATCTCGTCATTGTCCCCGATTTCAATTCCAACCGATGGTGGAGACTCTATCCAGAAATAACCGTTTTCAACAGGCCGGTCTTGGTGATTGCATGGGTCGCCCTGTTTGGCCTCATACTCAATGTCTTCTTGACCGTTCAAATCATTCGTCAGATTTTTCGGGACAATTCCATTCAGGTTTATCGGCTGCATCCGGATGGCAGTGGCGGATTTGCACCACTAGGCCGATTTTCATTGCGAATTATGTATCTGGCGCTGATTTTCGGCGTGTTTCTGGCGGTATGGGCTGTACAGGGGATCACTGAAGGACGCATGTCAACCGATTACCTGTTGATGTTTCTTGTTGTGCTATACGTCGTATGCGTCCTTACACTTTTTTATCTTCCGCTCCATCTGCCACATTTGGCTATGGTTGCGTATCGAGACAAACTGGCTAGGGAAACTTCGTCTCGTTACCTGGAAGCAAACGTCAATGCCCATTTGGCGAACAATCAGGATGCCGAGATGCTGAGCGAAAAGCTGAAGTATATGGAAGGTCTCCAGAACCTTTCTGTGCAGGAACGTTCCTATCCTGTATGGCCGTTCAATACACGGATTCGGCTGACTGTTCTGTTCAACGCGCTGGTTCCTGTTATACCAACAGTGTTAGGGTTTATTGTCGATCTAATTGGGTGATAACAGAACTCCGCAAAAGAAACTTGAAAAGCGTAAAACAACTGACGAACGTCCGGCATAAGGGGAGTAGTTCGACCATACCAGGTGACCCACAGGTACTGCAAAAGGGCCGAGCTGGCGTCTCACTTCTGGTATACCACGCCGCAAGCAAGGTTGCAGCAGGCACCAAACCATCGGCGCTGTAGCGGCACAGCACGCCATGACCGCCTGCCTGTGGATGTCCGCAGCGGTGTCGTAGCTATCTTTCGATTTCGGCGCGCACCTCGTCCATCGATACCGGGCCGAAGAAGCGCCGTACCAGTTCACCGTCCGGCGCGATAACGTCCGTCTGCGGCAGACCATACACGTTATAGGCCAGCACCGTTTCAGGCGCGGGGCGCACCCCCATTCGGTACCGCTCACCGCTGTTAATGCCATGCGCGGCCAGAAATGCGCCCACCGCTTCCGGGTCTTCGCCCTGGTTAATGCCCACTACCCGCGCCACGCCAGACTCTGCCAGCGCCTCAAGCGCCGGCATTTCTTCCACACACGGCGCGCACCACGTCGCCCACCAGTTGACCACCACCCATTCGCCGCGCAGATCGCTGAGCGTGACGCTGCCGCCGTCCAGCGTGGAAAGCGTGAAGTCTGGCGCGTAGAAAATGTCGTCGGTGGCGGTGGGCGCGGGGGTAGGCTGCGACGTGCCACGACCAGGCGCACACCCCACCACCATCAGCATCAGCATCAGTGCCAGCCGTCTCATCTGCTTCGCTATCTTCACCCGGCAGGGGGAAACGGGCGCTCCACCGCGCCGGTTGCGCGCCCGTCTGCGGTCCCGTCCCTAACCCATGATTTCGACCCGTTCGGCATAAATGCGCACCACGCTCACCATCCCGGTTTCGTGGTCATAACTCGCCCCCACTTCAACCCGCCCCACGATCCGCAGGGGGTTCGGCGTCGGCAGCACGGGGTCACCGGTCACATAAACCAGCGCGATATCGTTTGGCCAGTCCGCAGCGCTGCTGCAGAACGGGCAGATGGCAAGCTGCACCCGCGACAGCACAAAGAAATCAAGCTCGGCCTTCAGCGGCGGTGCCATGTACCCTTCAATCACAACCTGCTGCCCATCCAGCGAGACGAGCTTGTTGGAGAGCACCAGCCCTGTGCGCAGGTCATAACCATCGTAAAATTCGTCGAACGTCAGGTCAACCGGGTTCGCCTCAAAGCGCAGCCGTTCGCGCGGCGTGGGCTGAAGTACAGTATCGGTCGCCGCCGCGATCACTGCCGCGCTGCCCTGTACCAGGTTGGTGTTGAGCGGGGTCGCGGTGGGCGGGTTGGCGCTGGCCTGGGCCAGCAGCGCCCCAAATCCGCTGGCGCTGGCTTCGGTCGCCTGGGGGCGTGCGGTGGGCGCTGCCGCCGTCGGTGATGCGCCGCCTGCCTCTGTCGGGATCGCTGTGATGCGGGCAGGCCCATTGCTGGCCGGTGAACACGCTCCGGTAAACAGAGCGGTGAGTGCAATGACCACTGCAAGGATCGGCATTCGCTGTGTTCTGGACTGGGAAATACTACGCATAGTGGATTTTTCCTGACAAATTTGCTGGGCGTTACTGGAACGCTGAAACGCCTGGGCGCTGCTTCAGCGTCTTCGTGAAAAGCGGTGGTTGCCTCACAACCCACGTTTCTCACGAAGCCTGGCGGGGGGCAGCAAACTGCCCCCCACCATATGAATAAACTTACCAGATCCCTGCGGCGCGCCTAGCGGCGGCGGCCAACGGCCACACCCGCCAGTAGGCCGATCACCAGCATGACCATACCGGCCAGGCTGCCGGTCAGGTTCAGGCCAGAGCCGATCACCACAGCGGTGGTTTCGGTGCCGCTTTCGATGGCGGCGCTGCCAGCTTCAGCCGTCAGGTCGAGGCCGATTGCTTCTACCATACCATAGAAGATCTCGTTCTGTTCCATAACCATCCCGAAGTATTCCGCGCCGGGGCCGGTCGCAAACAGCGGCACGTCCTGCAGGGTGTGTACGCCGGTGCTGTCGCCAGGGCCCAGGTTGCCAGAGAACAGGATGCCGTTCGGGTCGTCATCCGGGTTGTCCACATACACGCCTTCTTCGTTGCGGACTGCCGGAACGCGCGGCGTCGCGCTCACCTGGTAATCTTCGGTGTGTTCCGGGCCGTTATTCACCACACCCGCAAACACGATCTCGGTTTCCCAGTTCGGGACGCCGTCGCCGTCTTCATCGGTGTAGGTGGGGAAGCCAGCAGCGTTGTAAACGAGGATTGCGGCGCGGCGGCCCAGGTCATCTTCGGCGGCGTTGAAGCGCGTCGTATCAACGGTGCCATACACATCATAGCCATGACCATGATCTGCCGTGACGACAATCAGCGTATCCGGGGCGTTTTCCTGCGTCCAGGCCACTGCCGCAGCCACAGCGTTGTCGAATTCGATCAGGTCAGACAGCGCCCGTTCCTGATCCAGTGGGTGCATCTGCTTGTCCACGCTGGCCGCTTCCACTTCCAGGTAGAAACCGTTTTCGTTCTGGTTCAGCACTTCCAGCGCCGCCAGGGTCATATCCACCAGGCCGGGCTGGTCGGTGAAGTCCCCCAGGTTGTCGGTGTAGACGGTGCGATCCAGGTACACGTTCATATCGCGCGCGTGGAACATCCCGATCAGGCGTTCCGGCGTCTCGGCCAGCGCTGCTTCCAGCTCGGTCGCAGTCGTCACATAGGTGTAACCGGCTTCCTGGAATTCTTCAACCAGGTTGCGGTCATCACCACGTGTGGAACCTTCGGTGCTCTGCGGCAGCAGGTACTGCTGGCCACCGCCCAGGATCACTTCCGGCTGGAATTCCAGCGCCTGGATGGCGAAAGCGGCGCGGTTGGCGCTGCTGCGGTCACGGCCATGCGCCCACACGGCAGCCGGGGTCGCATCTGTGAAGTCCGATGTCGTCACAATGCCGACAGACATCCCGCGCGTGCGCTTGATCATCTGCGCAAATGTTTCGACGCGCGGATCATCCAGGCGGCTCGGTGACGTGTCAGAATACGTGCCGGTGGCGTTCACACTGCCCTTGTGGCCGGTGTTCATGGAGCTGGCGGTGTTGGCGCTGTCCATCATAATCGAGTCAATGCTGTTGGTGTGAACCAGGCCAATTTCTTCGAACTGATCCATGGCGAACTCACCGTTCAGCTTGCCGTCAGATAACCCGCGCGAAGCCAGGCGCGCGGCAGTTATCATGGGCACTCTCATTCCGTCCGCAATGAACAGAATCACGTTGCGGGCTTCACCGGCCACCGCTTCGCGCACCGTCCAGGTCACGCTTTCGGTCAGGCCGCCAGCGGTCAGTTCAACCGTATACTCGCCGGAAGCGGGAGCTTCCACACCGCGCCAGATCATCGAGACGACAGGCGTCGGCAGCGTGGTCAGCACGCCAAAGTTCTGGCCCAGAATCTGGAAACCCGTCACAGCGCCTTCAGCGTTCAGGCCGAAGGTCACTGCCTGGCCGTCCGCCTGGCCGCCCACCACGTTAAACACCAGCGGGTCGTCGGTCGGTTCCAGCGTTGCGGTTTCGCCAGCGACAGTCGCAGTTCCGGTTCCTGCTTCGGTCAGCTCCACGGTGGCTTCGCCAAAAGCAGAGTTGTAGTAGGAGTTGCTCAGGGCAGTCGCGCTGAAATCAGCAGCGGGGGTGCCTTCGGCCACGTAGGTGGAAACGCGCCCGCCAAATTCCCAGGCTTCTTCCATACCTTCCGCACCTTCAAACACCGCCGCCGCATCCTCGCCATTCACCGTCACGGCGAAATCCGACGGCAGCGCACGCACACCATGCACTTCAACGCGGAAATCGAACCGCGCGCCGGGGATGAATTCGGCACGGTTCACCGGCAGGATGAGCAGGTCGCTGGCGGTTTCTTCCGCCATCGCCTCTGGCGTCGCGTCCTGTGCGCTCAGCGGCAGCACCAACGCCAACAGCAGAACCACGAACAAAATACGGGTCAGTTTCATCGAAAATATACCTTTCACGTCCATCTTGGCGATGCCCCTACAGATAACCGACGCGCTTTAAGGGTTCATCTGGCAGTTTTAACATGCATTTAGTGTCGGGTTAAGATATAAATCATAATGAGACAGCGTATCAGCTAAAGCAATTACTTAACCCCCCGGAATCAAAACCGCCTGCAGAGGGGAAGGTGCAGGCGGTTTTATGATCTTGTTGGGGAGGGGATTTTGCCGGGTATGCGCTGGCAGCGCGCTTAGTGACTGCCGCAGCTTCCGCAGCCGCCAGCAGCAGCTTCGCCGCCGGCCTTAGACTTAAACGAATTGCCACACCCGCAGGCAGACACCGCATTGGGATTATCGATGCGGAAGCCGCCACCCATCAGGCTGTCTACGAAATCAATCGTCGCGCCTTCCAGGTACATCATGCTGGTCGCATCAACCACCAGGCGCACATCCCCGGCAGCAATAACTGTATCGTGGCTTTGCGGCGCTTCTTCAAACGCCATCCCATACTGCATGCCAGAACAGCCACCGCCCGAAACAAACACGCGCAGGACGTGGTTCGGGATATTGCGCTGTGCCAGCAGCATACGGATTGTCTCTACCGCAGCGGGCGTTAACGTTAAGACAGAAACCTCAGTCTGCTCCGGTTCCATTACCGTCATCACAACTTCTCCTTAAACATGCAGTCTTCCCTGATTGTAACGCCATACCCTACGCACGTCAATTAAGAAGACGGATGTCACGAAAATACAGTACCAAACAGCACCTTTAGTTCTGGTTGCACGTAATAAGAAACGCGCAACTGCTGTCGCCAGCAGAAATATGGCCGATGCGGCGCGGTAATGTGCCGGTCAGCGCACTCACCAGGCGCAGGTCCATCGTGCACAGAATATCACTTTGGCGCGCTAAGTCGTGATACGGGCAGTTGCGCGTGTGCAGCACATATCCCGCTTCACAGTGTTCCAGGTGCGCGTCATAGCCCAGTTCGTTAAGGTAGTCCACTGCCATACGCAGCCGCTCCACCCAGGGGACATCCGGCAGGCACGCCTGCTGCGCCAGCATATCTGCCACACCTTCAAACACCACATTCACGCTCACTGGTGTTGTATGCGCCTCAAGCTGCGCCAGCATCGCCGCAAGCAGTGGGGCATAGTTGTTCGGAAATACCGTGTGCGCCTGCTCCGTCAGGTTATAGACGTGCTGCGGCCTCCCAGGTCTGGAGCGGTGGCGCAGTTCCGGTTCTGTTATCAGGCCCTCGTGCTGCAATCGGTTAAGGTGATGCCGCACGGTGACCGCTGTAATTTCCCTACCGCGCCGGGACTGCAAATCGTCTACGATTTCGTCTACAGTCGCGTGGCCTCGTTCACGCAGGATTTCGAGAATATGACGCCGGGTTTCTTGCATAGCAACGTCCCGAATAATTCTAACTGTAATCTACCTTATTCTAGCAAAAGGTTCGGAACTGCGCAATACACACACACCTTATGCTCATCACTGCTTTCCCGTTTTTACATTCTTTGGCTGGCGCTGGCAAAACCACGCCGCCGCACTTTCTTTTATGCTGCCAAACCGAAAAATCGGTTATGCTTCGTAAAGATGTACGCTTCTGGTTTTTGGAGAGAGGTTTTTGAGCCATGTTAGGCAGCCGCCCGACGCCCCTGGTTCTGGTGGCAGATGATCAGGTCCCCACCACCATGATGCTGCGCCGCGTCTTCGAGTACGAAGGCTTTGAGGTCAACACCGTTTATGATGGCCCTTCCGCCCTCGAAAGCGCCCGCGCCACCCTCCCGGACCTGATCCTGCTCGATGTCAATATGCCGGGCATGAACGGTTTTGAGGTCCTTCAGCACCTGCGCGATCATCCCGCCACAGTGGGCATTCCCACCATCCTCATCACCGCAATGGGGGAACTCTCAGATGTCGTCACCGGGCTGCGTTTGGGTGCAGATGACTATGTGCGCAAACCGTTTCACCCGCGCGAACTGCTGGCCCGCGCCCAAAGCAAAATGCGCGCGCGCAAACTGGAAGAAGCCCTGCAGCGGCGTACCCACGAACTCGAAGCGCTGCTTCGCGTCAGCGACGAACTCAACCAGCACCTGGAGATGGAAGACCTGCTCACGCTCATCGTTGACCTCACACTGCAAATGCTCCCCGGCCAGCTCGTCACCCTCTATCAGGTGGATACAGACGACACCATCCTCTCGATGGAATATGCATCCGCAGACAATCAGCCGGGCGCGGCGGAGGCTGCCCTTGACCATATCGATCATCACGCGCTGGTCACCGCTGCCTTCGATGCCGGGCAGATCTGCCTCTGCACAGACGACGACGCCATCACCGGGGATTTTAATAACACCATCGCCACCGTGCTTCTCTATTCCGAAATCAGCGTCCGCGCGGTGCTTGCCGTCCATGCCGCAGGTTCCTTCGATGACAATCACCGTAAGCTGCTGGCCGGCATCGGACGCCAGGCCACGCTCGCCCTGCGCAACGCCGAACTCTACCAGATCAAATCGAACTATGCCGACCATCTCGAAGAGATGGTCAGCGCGCGCACCGAAGAACTTCGCTCCGCACAGCAGATGCTGATCCGGGCAGAGAAGCTCGCTTCGGTCGGCCGTTTGGCCGCCAGCGTCGCCCACGAGATCAACAACCCGCTGCTGCCCATCCAGATCAATCTCGACGACATGCTGGAAGACCTGCGCGACCAGCGCCCCATCGACCCAGAAGAAATCCTCCGCACCCAGGAAAGCGTGGAGCGCATCCGCCGCGTCGTCAACCGCCTGCTGGAGTTTACCGGCAAGCCGCTGCTGATGGTGCGCACCACCGGCCTGCTGGATGTCAACCGCATTCTGCAGAACACGGTCGATCTCGTGCGCAAATCGTTCGAGCAAAGCCGCAAGCAGCTCATCGTAGACCTGGCCAACCTGCCCCTCATCTATGGCGATCAGGACGGCCTCGAACAGGTCTTCCTGAACCTCATCCTCAACGCGCACGAAGCCATGTCTGCCGGGGATGAACTGCGCATCACCAGCCGCCAGGACGGAGACTATGTGACCATCACCGTCACCGATAACGGCTCTGGCATCCCGGACGCCATCATTCACGACATCTTCGAGCCGTTCTTCACCACCAAAGAAGATGGCAACGGCCTGGGCCTCTACATCAGCTATGGCATCATTCAGAACCACAAAGGCACACTTCAAGTCGAAAGCAAGGTGGGCGACCACACGCGCTTCACCGTGCGCCTGCCGCTTCAGCCAGACACCGCGCGCGCCTGACGACGTGTGCCGCCAGCCAGTCGGCAGCGGTTCGCCCGCCGCGCCACGCATCCCGGTGACGGCCAGCCCTGGCCGCCAACCCATGCCCCCTGAACGCAAAAAACGGGGCGTTCCACCCCGTTTCTCCTTGCTGTGCGCACACCGCGCTGCGTGCAGCTAACCCATAGCTAGCTGCCGCTACTCGTAGCTGCCGCTGCTGTAGACGTACACCTGCGGGCCTTCTTCACGATCCGCCGAGGCATACGTGCCCATTTCGTCTGCCACCCATTCATACAACCAGTGCGCATCCGTGATCGGCAGGTTCACGCACCCGTGACTGCGCCGGTAGCCGAATCCGTCGTGCCAGTATGCGCCATGCAGCGCGCGGCCTTCATCGAAGAACATCGTCCAGGGCACTTCTTCCAGAAAGTAGAAATCGTCGCCCGGCGTGCCCCAGCTCATGTCTTCGCGCTGACGCCGCCAGTAAATGTTGAAGATCCCCTCTTCGGTGGGCCAGCGCGGCAGTCCCGTCGCCACCAGCGTGGTAAATACCGGGCGCTCCCCCTCATAGGCAATCATCACCTGTTCATACAGATCGATGCTCACCCAGTGGTCGGTCACCACATCCGCCGGACGTTCTACCGGCAGCACCTTCGCAACCTGCGTCTGATGCACCCACTGGTTGACCCCAATCTGGTACCAGCGCCACCCGTCAACATCCACCGTATCATAGATGTTCACGCGGGTATAACGGTACATCAGCGCGTTTTCGGTTTCGTTGGGCGTGCCGCCCGGTGCTGTGGCCGGATACAGGTTGACCAGCAGCCATGCCATCGTGTAGGGCAGGGCGTCTTCCGGCAGAAACACCCCCGTGAATTGGGTCACCACCCTGTTGGTGTTGGTGACGTTCTCAGCCTGGATCCAGCGGTTGGGCGCGTAAGAGATCCACCCCTCCACAGAGTCGTAGACCGTGATGAAGTTGAAACCGTCATCCAGCGAGCCGATCACGCTGCCGTTGGGCGCGTCGTAGATGTCCTTGCGGCCCGTGATCTGGTTGTAGATGCGGTCGTGCGAAAGCTGGTGGTCATACGCCAGCGGGGTCACATCCGGTTCAGGATACGCCACAATCTCGCTGGCCGGTACGCCATACACCGTGTCTCGGGTCGTGCTGCCGTCTTCGTCTTCGCGGGCCTGGCTCGCCATCCCGGCAGAGACCAGCAGCGCGACGATCAGTAACAAGCGTTTCATGCGTCTTCTTGCTCCCCGCAGCCTGTGGCTGCTTTCTTCTCGAACGTCCTTCTGTTCAGGTCCGTGAACAGGTCTGCACACCTTAACGGTACACGCCGCTGCTGTACACATACACTGCCGGGCCGGTATCCTCCGGGATGTTGAAGTCGAATTCTTCGCTCGACCAGTTGTACAGGAAGTGCGCATCGGTGATCGAGACGTTCACGCACCCGTGACTTCTGCGGAACCCGAAGCCATCGTGCCAGTATGCGCCGTGAATGGCGATGTCGTTGTCGTAATACATCGTCCAGGGCACTTCCTGCAGATAGTAGAAATCCGGCTGGCCCTCTGCGCCGCTCATCGGCGAGCGCGGATAGCGAATATACACATGGAACAACCCCTCGTTGGTAGACCAGTCCGCCATCCCGGATGCCGTCAGCGTGGCAAAAACCGGGCGCTCCCCCTCATACGCGATCAGCACCTGCTCATAGAGGTCGATGCTGATCCAGCGGGCGGTATCTGCCCCCTCCGGGCGTTCGATGGGCAGCACTTTGGCCACCTGGCGCTGGTTGATCCACTGGTTGACCCCGATCTGATACCACCGCCAGCCGTCCACTTCCACCGTCGCATAAATGCTGACGACCGTGTAGCGGTACAGCAGCGGGTTGTCGTTGGACGGTTCACCGCCGGGTGTGACGCTGGGCCGCAGATGAACCAGCAGCCAGCCGACCGTGTAGGGCAGCGGTTCGGCGGGCAGGTGGATCCCTGCGAAGCGCGACAGTGCCACATCTTCATTAAGCTGTTCGGTGCGCACCCATTTGTTCTCCGCGATCTGCGACCAGCCCTCCTGCGTGGCCTCAATCGTCACGAAGTTGAAGCCTGCATCCAGCGTTTCCACATAACTGCCGTTGGGCGCGTCGTAAATCTCCAGTGCGCCGGTCGCGCGCCGGTAGATCCGGTCATAAATGAGGTCCAGGTCTGCCGTGCGCATCGTGACGTTGGGCGTCGGGTACGTCGCGATCTGTTCCGCCGTAAGGCCAAACATTCCGCTTTCGCAGGTGCTGCCCACCTCGCAGGACGGAACACTCTCCTGCGCAGACGCAGCCTGCGCGAAAGCCGCGACCACCAGAATCAGAACAATTACGGACAAAGACTTGCGTTTCATGGGAGTGTACTCCTACTGCGTTTCACTGACGTGTTAACGGGCGACATGTATACGGTAGCATTGTGCGGGGAATCGGGTCAACGCCGCGCACCCTACGCCATCCTGACGCAAAGCACGCGCTGACCGTGACATAACCGTGTGCGGCCACACTAAGAGCGGATTTCACCGGGTTTTGTGGAAGAACGCGCGCCGAAGCCGCCTTCGGCACAGGTAGAAGGGCGATGGAACGAGACCCGCGGATTTTATAGCTTTGCGGTGTTACGGGTTCAAAACATACGTCTCGAAAGCTTCTGCCGTCCAGGGCAGCACCGGCTTAAAGAAGTGCTGGTAGAGCGCCTGCGCGTAAACCCGGATCTCATACTGCGCTTCCTGCGCCATGCGCAGCCCCAGAAAGTGCAGCAGGTTGTGCGCGTCACTCTTCACGATCACCGTGTAATACACCGCAAACCCCGGCAGAAACAGCCGCGCGATCTCGAGCGCGACCCCGGCCTCCAGCGCTTCCTGGTACAGCGCAAATCCGCGCTCGTAATGCTCCAGCAGTTTGGCCGTCAGCGCCGCGTTGACCTCTGGCGCGGCTTCACCTTCGCTTGCCTGTTTGTTGTCGCGCGCCTGCATCCGCCACACCGAAGGCACATAGAAGCTGTCTTCTTCAAACGGCGTATAGCGCCCAGACTGGCTGTTGAAGCTTGCGGTGCGGTGACGGAACCACTGCCACCACGTCACCAGCGGCGCATGTACCCGAAACTTGAATTCGACCATTTCAAAAGGCGTGGTGTGGCGGTGGCGCATCAGGTAGAAAAGCAGCTTCTTGTCTTTCTCTTCGCCCTTGCTCTCCCCCAGAAAGCTGGCCCGCGCCGCGTTGACAATCGCCAGATCACCGCTGACACCGGACTCCGGATGCGGCATCACATCCAGCAGTTCAATCCAGCCCTTATCCAGCACCGCGATGCGCGTGCCGATCAGCGCTTTCACGGCTTCGGCGTCGCTCATGGGGCCTCCACGCTGCTCAGGTAATCGTCAATGATAATGCGTGACCACGTCTCATACGTGTCGGTCGCTGCGCCCAGTGCGGCCAGCCGCACAAAATCCAGTTCAACGTGGCGGTCCGTCTCCACGATGCTGACCTCGCGGTCCTTCAGCCAGCACTCAAACACAACCCCCACATGAACCTGGCCGACCTCCGTCGTGTCGTCGTTCAGCAGCCCGATCAGCGAGATGTGATCCACATTGACCCTGAATTCTTCGGCCACCTCACGATCACGCGCCGCAAAGACCAGCGCCATATCCAGCGCCGCGCCGGGTTCAGTATCCACCTGGTTGATGTGTCCACCCACCCCCAGCGAATAGTTGTTGTGGAGCCGCGTTTCTTTGCCGCCTTTAGACCGCTGGTAGCGCATGACGGCATCGTCATGCCGCATGATCGTGTAGGGGATAAGCTGCTTATGCGACGGATCGTTTTCTGCCTGGTCACGATCCATGAAGAACGCGGTAGGGATGGCATCTTCAAGCTGCTGCGTGCTGCGGGTCAAACCGCATTCCGGCAGGGCTGCCAGGTTCGCCCGCGCGATGACAAGCACTTTTTCCATAAAGACCTCACACCTTCGTGCTGCAAATCCGTTTCAGATAGGCCAGTTATCGTTGCTGATGGTTATGCGCTGGCTGCGCCGTTGTGCCCTCGCACCTGCTTTCGCCGCTGCGCCGTCAGCAGACGGGGCCGAAGTCCCGGCCTGTGCTGGCCCTTTCCCAGTGCCGAAGGCACGTTCGGGCGTGGGGTTCGCGTGACGGCAAAAGCCGCCGCAGCATCAACCGCAGCCGAACCAGCAGCAACCATAAACTATAGCACAGCCTGCGCCGGTTTGCCGACCGCCGCCACAGGGCGGGCAGGGCTGTTGCAAAGTCAGAAACCGAGAGCGATTGGCAGAGTCTTGCTGCCAGCGTACCGCCAGGACACCCACTGAAGTGGGCAGCCGTACCTGCTGCGCGCGGATAGACTGCGGGTTCAAACTACCGCCTTGTGTGGGTGTCCCTGCTGCCGCGAAAGACAAACCTGCTAGCCAGGGGACCTGTTCCTCTGGTACTCCAACACACAGGTTTGTCCAGAGTGAGTAATGCCCAGGGGGAGTTGGGGAGGTGAGGTTAGGTGTGTGCGCAGCATTGGTGGGCACTGCAACGGTGGGCGCAGGGAATGAATCGCGGGCCGCAGCATCCCCTCGCCCCTGCGTGGGACAGCGACTTTAGCGGTGACCGGGCAAATAGACCTGAGGTGTTACAACGAGGTGTCACGATGTCTCAACGAAGGAGCCTGATCTGCAAGATCAGGCTCTTTTTCAAAATCGAACGTAGTGGAACGGTACGGCGTTGGAAGCCAGGGAACAGTTAGCTGCTGCTACCCATCGACCGCTTCAGAATGTTGCTGTAGACCACATAGATGATCGCGGCCAGAACAGCCACTACCACCGTAGCAATCAAGGCGTTCGGCAGGAACTCGGTAAGCGCAGGCTGCGCATCCACATAACCGAGACCCTGTAGGAATGCCCACGGCGAAAGGAATGCCACGAGGAATGTGGTGACGACGAGGACAATCAGCCCATAGCGGAGTAGACGGAGTCTTGCGGCAATATCAGATTGACTAATCATAGCTTGCTCCTTTGAGACTGTCCAAACACTCACCCTAATATGGAACGAAAGACAGATTCCGTCAAGGAATCCATTACGGTTCGAACCGAATTGTTGCAAACCCTTCCACATTGGCCAATAATCTCCACACTGCGCATCGTCAGCGCGCCGCGCCCCACATCCGTGCGCCAGAAAACAGATCGCAGTGTTCGCAGGAATCGCTGCCGTTGGCGAACGCACCCCACCCACCCGTGCGCCCAACAGCAGCCTTAACCGGGCAGCAAACATGACCATGAGCATTTCAACCTACCGGCAGTATCAGCAGGCCCTGGGCGCGCTCAAACCCGTGTACCCACTCGCCTATCTCGACCTTGACCTGCTGCATGAGAATATTCGCGCCATCCTCCACCGCGCCGCCTCAAAAAAGATCCGCGTGGCGTCGAAGTCGCTGCGGTCTGTGGCCGTCCTCAAGCGGATTCAGTCTGCGCTGCCCACCGCCCAGGGCGTTATGTGCTATTCCCCTTACGAAGCCATTCACCTCAGCAGGCATGGGCTGGACGATCTGCTGGTGGCGTATCCAACCATGCACGAGGCGGCGGTCGCGGCGGTCTGCGCCGAGGTTCGCGAGGGCAAAACCATCATCCTCATGCTGGATTCTCCGCAGCATGTCGCCCTGTTGCAGCGCGTCGCCGCGCGCGAAAACGTGGTGCTGCCCGTCTGCCTGGACCTTGACCTGTCCTATGACCTGCCAGGGCTGCACTTCGGCGTGTGGCGGTCCAGCGTTACCGATGTCAGCAGCGCGCTGCGCCTCTTTGAAACCATCGCCGCCAGCCCGCATCTGCGCCTGGATGGGCTGATGGGGTATGAGGCGCAGATTGCCGGCGTGGGCGATGTCGGCGGCCTCAAACAGGCCTTCATCCGCCTGCTGAAACAGCGCTCAATTCCTGCCCTCCGGCAGCGCCGTTTGGCGGTGGTCAATGCACTGACGGCGCGCGGCGCGGCGCTCCGTTTCGTCAACGGCGGCGGTACCGGCAGCCTGGAATCCACGGCCCAGGAAGCGATAGTGACCGAAGTTGCCGTCGGTTCGGCCTTCTATGCGCCCGCGCTTTTTGACCATTACACCGCCTTCCGCCACCTGCCTGCTGCCGGTTTCGCGCTCGAAATCGTGCGCCAGCCCCAACCCGATATCTTCACCTGTTTCGGCGGCGGTTATGTGGCATCCGGCAGTGCGGGCAAAGACAAACTGCCTCAGCCGTACCTGCCGCACGGCGCGCAGCTCATCGAGCTCGAAGGCGCGGGCGAGGTGCAGACGCCGGTACGCTATCGCGGCAGCGCGCAGCTCGCGCTCGGCGATCCTATCTTCTTTCGGCACGCCAAAGCCGGGGAATTGTGCGAGCATTTTAACAGCCTCCATCTCATCTCTAACGGGCGCATCGCAGACGAAGTGCCCACGTATCGCGGGGAAGGATGTAAATTCTGATGACGACAATTCGTAACTGGTCCGGCTCGGTTTCGTTCACACCCTCAGCCGTGCATACGCCGCGCTCCTCGGCAGAAGTCGCCGCGCTGGTGCGCCAGGCGCAGAAGGTGCGCGTGATCGGCTCTGGCCATTCCTTTACGCCCCTCATTGCCACAGATCACACGCTCATCTCCCTGGATGCGCTTCAGGGGATTGACGACATTGATGGGATGCACGTTACCGTGCATGCCGGGACGAAGATAAAAGCCCTGGGCAGCCAACTGTATCGGAACAGGCTTGCGCAGCAAAATCTGGGCGACATCAACGTGCAAAGCATTGCGGGGGCCATCAGCACCGGCACGCACGGCACCGGCGTTAACTTCGGGGGGCTGGCCACACAGGTCACCGGTCTCACCCTGGTAACCGGCGATGGGTCGTTTCTCCACTGCTCCAACGACAACGCGCCCGATATCTTCAAGGCAGCTCAGGTATCCTTAGGGGCCTTGGGCATCATTACCAGCCTCACCCTGCTTGTTGTCCCGTCCTACAGGTTGTCCATTGAACTTAAGAAATCCACCCTCGCGCACACGTTGGCCGACCTGGAACATCTCAAGAGCGCAAACCGTCACTTCGAGTTCTACTGGATCCCCCACACCGATACGGTGCAGCTCCGCCTCACCAATCAGTCCACTGAGCCGGCGCAGGGGCATACCTTCAGCCGTTGGTTCAACGAAACCGTACTCGAAAACGGCGTCGTGTGGCTGTTCAGTGCCTTCGCGCGCGCCTTTCCATCCGCCAGCGCCGGGGTCGCCCGCACCCTGGCCGCGCTCATCAGTCCATCGCGCCATGTCAACCACGCCCACGAAGTCTTCGCCTCCAAGCGCCTCGTGAAGTTTCAGGAGATGGAATACAACCTGCCCGCCGCCGCTTTTCCAACGGTCATTAAGGAAATTGCCCAGGCAATCGAGCGTGAACGCATCCAGGTGCATTTCCCGGTTGAGTGCCGCTTTGCGCAGGGTGATGATATTGACCTGAGTCCCGCTTTTGGCAGGGACTCCGCCTACATCGCCGTCCATATGTTTCGCGGGATGGCCTACCGCAGCTATTTCGACCGTGTTGAGGCGATCTTCAAAGCCCACGACGGGCGACCGCACTGGGGCAAACTGCACACCCGCACCGCTGCCGACCTGGAGCCGCTCTACCCGCGCTGGCACGCCTTCCAGGCCGCGCGTAACCGCTGCGACCCCAACCGCGTGTTTACCACCCCGTATCTCGAAACCGTGCTGGGTCCGTGACGGCGTAGGCGAATCGTTGTCATAGCGTATGCTCTTCGCCGATGAGTATGCTTTGCCCCCGCATTTTTAGAGGTTGCGTGCCACTCATTTTCGCTTAAGATAGTAATGGTAAGCGTCTGCATCTCTCGTTTACAACAATAGGAGCAAAGAACATACATGAAGCACTTATTTACCGTTGGAAACCGGCGTGCGCTTGGGGTTGTCCTCCTGCTGGCGCTGGTCGCCGTCGTGGTTGCAGGCAGCGTTACAGCGCAGTCCGTTACCACCCGCGTTTTCGTTCCCGCCACAGTTGAGGGCAATATCGCCCAAGCGCTGTCCAATCGGGGCTTTG
>CAZQIJ010000036.1:0-19115 GCA_964592955.1 uncultured Anaerolineaceae bacterium | reverse complement strand
ACATAAGGGCGCTTGCTCAGCCAGATCACCAGCACCGCCAGCACAAACGCGGCTGCCAGCGCGCCTACAATGGTGGCCGGTGTGCTGACTGACCCACCCGTTTGCTGCCAGAAGGCGGGCGCGAACGCCAGCGCCAGCCCGCCGGTTATGGCCAGCGCAGGCCCCCACTGTCGCAGCGCCACAGTCATCCCAACGATGACCAACGCCAGCCCAGAGGCGCGGACGATAGGCGTCTGCCCCAGAGCGAGAAATGCGATCCAGGCGATAAGCCCGGTGGTGAGGGCGGGCAGCCATTCGCGAAGTAAGCGCTGATCCTGGTGTGACATCGTTTAAGGCGCTCCTGGGGTGGGGGCGGCTTCTCCGGCTTCAGCGGCGGTCGATGGCACAGGGATTGGGGCACCGGCAGCCGGGAGCAGCGGGCTGGCACCGGGCAGTGTGCCGCCTTCGCGCTGTGCTTTGATGCGGAAGTAAGCATCGATCACCTGGCGCGCGATGGGCAGCGCCACCCCCGAACCTTCGCCGCCATTATAGACAAAAGCGATGACGAGGATTTCCGGGTTTTCGTAGGGGGCATAACCTGTGAACCAGGCATGTGAAGGCCACTGTCCCTGCACACACAGCCCCAATGGAAGGGCAATGTTGTCACAATACTCTGCGGTGCCGGTCTTGCCTGCCACGTTGACGTAGTCCAGCGCGGCTGCCTGTGCAGTGCCATACGTGACAGTGCCGCGCATACCCTCACGCACAATCGAAAGGCTGTTCTGGGAAATGAACGCGGGAACATAGTCTTCGTCGAAGCGATTGCGGTTGCACACGCGTCCGTTAAAGCTGTAGCCTTCTGGCACATGAACGCGGTAATCGCGCAGGTCTTCGATGTTGGGATCAGGGTTGACATCGGCACGGTTACGGTAGAGGCCGGGATTACAGCGCACTGCATTGTAGAAACCGCTGTCGTGCTCGCAGGTACAGGCGAGGCTGGTACCGCCCTTTATGATCATGTCTTCGACCAGATGAAGCGTGATGGTGCCATCCGGATTCGGAGTGTCAAGCTGCATGGTGCGCATGACGATTGGCTCGAAGGGCTGCACCACACCACCCTGCTGATCCAGGACTTCGCGCACCAGCGTCGGTTGGTACAGTGTTCCGCTCACAATGGCCTGCACCGAGGTAATCAGCTGCAGCGGGGTCACCGTAACATATCCCTGACCAAAAGCCGCGTTGTAGGTATCGCCGGTAGACCAGTTTTCACCGTATACACGGCGTTTCCAGTCCGGGTCGGGCATACGTCCTGCAATCTCACCCGGAAGCTGGATCCCCAGTTCTGAGCCGATTCCGAGCGCATTTGCATAGCGCAGCAGATTATTGATGCCCAACCCATTAGGACGCAGCCTTAGTTCGCTTTCAGCAGGATTGCCGCCCCCGACCTGGTAGAAATAGACATTGCAGGAATTGGCAATCGCGCCCACCATGCCCAAACGGCCATGACCGGTGCGCTGGTGACACACAAACCGCTGCGACGCCGCCGGATCGTTGGGGGCGTAACGGTTTTCGACGATGATGTCTCCCGGATCGTTCAGCAGCGTGTTCGGGTCGATAACACCTTCTTCCAGCACGCCTGAGGCTGTAATGAGTTTCCAGGCAGAACCGGGCGCATACAGCGACCCCACGGTGTGATTCACCAGCGGGGTCAACGGATCGTTGAACACTTCAAGGTAGTATTCGCCGTCGATGGCGCGGGCGAAGCGGCTGTTGTCGTAGCTGGGATAACTGACCATTGCCAGAATTTCCCCGGTGTTGGGATTCATGGCAATGACGACGCCGGTATTGCTTTTGTCTCGCCCGGCGCGCCGCTGTTCTTCCAGGTTGATAATGGCCAGCCGGTCGGTAAGCGCCTGCTGTGCCGCCGCCTGTAATTCTGTGTCAATCGTCAGGCGCAGGTTGCTGCCCGGCACCGGCGGAATGACCTCCCACACGCGCACCACCTCACCGGCCACATCCACCTCGCGCAGCTCACTGCCGCGCGCCCCTGAAAGGACGGGTTCCATATAGGCTTCGATGCCGTCGTACCCGACGCGGTCAAAGGCCGGGTCGTAGCCCAATTCGCGCAGCGCCTCTGCTTCTTCTGGGCCAATGGGCCCCATATAGCCGATGATGTGCGCGGTGAGCGCTCCGGTGGGATATTCCCGCACAGAGACAGCGCGCACGTTGACACCGGGAAGTTCAAAACGCTCCTCAAGGATGCGTTGTGCTACCCGCGTGTCTACGTCTGCCGCAACGGCCACTGCGCGAAACGGTGCGATACCTTCCCCTTCATTGACGATACGCTCTATGCTGCGTACCCGTGTACCCCCCACGATTTCCGAGTCGAGCGTGGGCGGCACATCCAGCAGCGCGGAAAGACGGTTGTAGATTTCGTAGCGATCCAGGCGGCCTTCAGGAAGCTGCGCCGGAATCACATCCACGATGTAAGCGGGGGCGTTGCTGGCCAGCGGGTTACCGTTGCGGTCAAAGATCACGCCGCGATCAGACGGCAGCGGCAGGCGGCTGAAGCGGTTTTCATCCGCAGCCGCGCGCCACGTTTCGCCCTGTGCGATCTGAAGATCGTACAGCCGCAGCACAAAAATGAAAAAGACGGCGAACATGACCCCTTGGAAGAACGTCAGCCGCCATCCCTGAAATGGTTGTAAGCCCTGCATTATTTGGCATCCAAACTACTTTACCGGCTGAATCCTTCGTTGCATGCGGCGTGTGAACCAGTAGACCGGCAGCACCAACACGAGATTATAAAACATGGTCGGCAGGACGACATAGGTCAAATCCTGCACGAACGAGACTCGGTAGCCCAGTATGATCATCAGCACCATTTGGGTAATCTGCTGCACAGCGGTACCGGCGACAGTGAGTGCAGCAAGCGTCGGAAGTCCCAGGCCATACATTTGCCGCCCAATGCCGCTGATGGCAAAGACCAGCACCAGCAGTGCGATGCAGGATGTTCCCAAAGGCAGCGCAGACAGCAGATCCAGCATGATGCCGCCGATGAAAGCCCAAACAATGCCGGTGGCCAGGTCAGCGTTAATGGCCCAGGACAGCACCAGTAAGAAGACCAGGTTCGGCCCCCCACCCTGCAAGCTAAGAAGCGGCAGCAACCCGGCCTGAATGGTGGCTGCGAGGCCCAGCAGCGGAATGCTCAGATAGTTTCCCATAGCGTCCTGCGGCAGTGTGTGGTGCCGGGTTCACGGAACAAAGTTATCCTCGTTGCCGGTGTCGCGCGTCTCAAAGAGCGACTGGTCAACTGGCTCAAAACTGGTGATGACCAGCACCAGTTCCAGGCGGTCGAAATCCACCAGGCTGCGGATTTCCGCAGTCTGCTCGGTGCCAGAAACAAGCTGGCTGTTGCTGGTCACCTGCCCGATGACCAGATCCCCCGGCAGGTTACCGCCCAAACCGGAAGTCAGCACGATGTCGCCAATCTGTACCGACGCATTCAGCGGAATCATGCTCATGCGCATACCGCCCGATCCCACACCCGTGACCACCCCTTCTTCCCGCGTGCTTTGCAGGCGCGCACTGACGGCGCTGGACTCTGAACTCACCAGCATCACACGGGCGGCGTTTGCCGTCACCTCTATCACGCGCCCCACCAAGCCCTGCCCGGTAACGACCGCCATTCCCACGCGCACTCCATCGCGCGTGCCGCGGTTAATCACAATTGTGCGTAATGTGCTGGCGGTATCGCGATTGATGACATCCGCTGCCAGAAATTCCTGATTATCGACGGCACTGATGTAATTGGCGAGGTCTGCCAGCCGGGTGTAATCGCTGGCACGCTCACGCAGCGTCACCACTTCGGTTTGCAGGCGCGAAAGCACAGTTTCCATTTCGGCAAGCTGTTCGCGCAGGGTGCGGGCTTCCGTCAGTTCATCAAAACTGGTTCCGACTGATAAACCAAGACGGTTCAACCCGCCAGATACCCAGTTTAAGGGTGCTGCCAGGAGGCCTTCAAGGGGGGCCAGTGCGCCAAACGAACTCAGTGCGATGAGCATTACGCACACGGCCAAACAGAAAAAGAGCAGCCCTAAGCGACTACCCTGCCATCCTCTTCGCATGTGTTTCCGGTATCCTCCGCAAACTCCTCTTCGGTATCAGGTTTGTGCAATGGGGCAAAGTGCGCCGCGCGGCTAATGGCGGGTACTGCCCCTGTGTAAACTGACGAGCAGGCGGCTCAGGTTGTTGTAGTCTTCCAGAACACGCACCGCGCCGCGGGCGACGCACGTCAGCGGGTCATCTGCCACCCACACGCGGATGTTGACCTCGTCCTGCACACGTTCAGCCAGTCCACGCAGCAGGCTGCCGCCGCCTGCCAGGCAGATCCCGCTCTCCATCAGGTCGGCCACCAGTTCAGGCGGGCTGTCGTCCAGCGCGTCCTTGATGGTGTCAATCAGGATATTTACCGATCCGCTGATGGCTTCCCGGATTTCAATCGAACTCACTTCAATCGTCTGCGGAAGGCCCGAAACCAGGTTTTTCCCTTTGACCTTCGCCACTTCTTCCTGCGGGAGCGGGTAGGCAGAGCCGACCTCTTTCTTAACGCGCTCGGCAGCCGGTTCACCGATGAGCAGGTTGTATTTCGTCCGCATATATTGCAGCACATCCTCGTCCATTTCGTCCCCTGCCACGCGGATCGAACGGCTGATGACGATGCCGCCCAGCGAAAACAGGGCGACTTCGGTGGTGCCGCCGCCGATATCCACAATCATGCTGCCGCGCGTTTCCAACACCGGCAAACCAGCGCCCACCGCGGCTGCGACCGGTTCTTCGATGAGGTGCACCACCCGTGCCCCTGCCTCAAGCGCGGCATCGTTCACCGCGCGTTTCTCAACCTCTGTCACACCGCTGGGAATGCCCACGACCACGCGTGGCCGGGGGGTGGGTACCCACGTCTGTTCATGCGCCTTGCGAATCAAATAGTCCAGCATCTTGCGCGTGACTTCATACTCCGCAATAACACCATCGCGCAGAGGCCGAACAATGAGCACATTCTTCGGGTTCTTACTCCACATCTCTTTTGCACGTGCACCGACCTCGAGTGGGATCCCGGTGCGTTTTTCAATGGCGACGAACGAGGGTTCGTTAATGACAATGCCTTTGCCTCGCACACCAACCAGCGTATTCGCGGTTCCCAGATCAATGCCAATGTCGAGGGAGAAGAGTCCGAGAATATAGTCTAATGGGCTTAACACACAGTTCCCCTCCGCCGATGCGAATATGGGCGAGCATTATAGCACACACAATCCTGTTAGCTGTAAAAATCCTCGCCACGCTGTACTATAATCCTAGGCGGCGACAATCGTAAAGGTAGAATGTGCTTAGTGAACTGGTCTTGCTGACGATGCGGCGACATGGGCTGCTGCCAGTGGGGGGACGCCTGCTGCTGGCTGTTTCTGGGGGCGCAGATTCGCTGGCCCTGTTCCATATCCTCGCTGCCCACCGGGAACACCTGGGCTGTGAACTGCATGTGGCCACCTTTGATCATGGTATCCGCGGCGCTGCCGGGGCTGACGATGCGCGCTTTGTGATGGAAACCGCGCACGCCTGGGGTATTCCGGCGGCGAGCGGCAGTGCAGAACCCGGTACGCTGACCAGCGAAGCACAGGCACGCGAAGCCCGTTACGCGTTTCTGGCACAAACTGCGCGTGACATTGGGGCAGCGGTCATCGCGACCGCACATCATGCCAACGATCAGGCCGAAACCGTGCTTATGCATCTGGTGCGCGGCAGCGGTACTCGCGGTCTGGGGGGGATGCGCTATCGCGCACCGCTGCCCACCGCGCCGGAGCTTACACTGGTACGCCCGCTGCTGGATGCTGCGCGGGAAGACATCCTCACCTACTGCCATCGCGCGGGGTTAACGCCGCGCCATGACCAGACCAACGATGACACGCGCTTTTTGCGTAACGCCCTGCGCCGCGACATTCTGCCACGCCTGGCCAAATATAATCCAGGGATTGTACAGACGCTTTCCCGGCTTGCGGAAAGTTCCGCCCTGGACGATCAACTGCTGGACGAAATGCTGAAGGAGCGGCTGCAATCGCACCTGGGCGCTTCAGAACAGCGCGCGTGGATTGATCTCGACACGTTTCGCGCCCTGCATCCGGCGCTGCATCGGCGGGCGATCATCCTGCTGGTTTCGATGATACAGGCTGAGGAAATGGCTGGATATGAGCACATCCTGGCTGCTGTAGACCTGGCGCTGCGCGGAACGACAGGCATGCAGGTGCAGTTTCCGGGGCTGGTTCGCGCGCGGGTGGATTACCGGCAGCTTGTGGTGGAAAGGTGGCATGCCGCGCCTGACTTTGAGGGCCCGCTGCTTACACCCGGAACCGAAATTGAGGTGAATGTGCCGGGTGTGATCGTGACTGGGGATTGGCAGATTTCGTTCGCATTTGCAGATTCAGTACAGCAGCCCGCCGGTTCACAGTCACTGCTTTGGGCGGCTGCAACCCCCATTACCCTGCGCACCCGGCGCGTTGGCGATCGCTTTGCGCCCAAAGGGCTGCACGGCCACCGTCAGAAACTTAAGAAATGGTTAATTGATCACAAAATCCCGCAGCAGGTGCGTGATCGTCTGCCATTGATCGTTGTAGAAGATGAGATTGGCGTTATCCTTTGCGGACGACAGTTTCATGTGGCAGAATGGACAGGTGTGGATGAGAAAATTGTAACGGCTGAGCGCAAAATCATTGCCGTAACAGTTGCGAAAATAAAAGAATGCAGCTATCCTTGAGGAAGAATTAGGGAACAGTAAACGATAATTGTAAGCGTGGGTGGTGTGTTGATGAGCAATAGCATGATGCCTGCGGGAGGAACTGCAAGTGTTCTGGTGGTGGATGACGAAGGTGCCAATCGTTATTCGGTCAGCAAAACACTGCAGCGGGTTGGCTACATTGTAAGCGAGGCATCCAGCGGAGAAGAGGCCCTGGAGCTTTTGCAGAAACAGCCATACGATGTTGTATTGACCGATATTCGTATGCCCCCCGGTTTGGACGGTGTGGAGCTGCTGCGCAGAATTAAGGAAGAATCGCCGGATGTCGTCGTGATTCTCATGACCGGCTATGCGAGCCTTAACACCGCGGTAGAAGCGCTGCGGTTGGGCGCGCACGATTACCTGATTAAGCCAAGCTCTAGCCAGGATATCCGTCAGAGTGTGTTACGCGGGGTGGAGCGCGCTCAAAATCTGAAGCGCCGCCGCACGCTGCTTGAAGCCATTCGCAACGATGTGTTTGAATTGGCGCGGACGGACATTGAAGCACCGCACAACCAGGACAATGCACTGCGCGACGACGTGGATGACCCGTCTGTGCGCTACGAAGCAAATGGCGAAGGGATGGGGGCCAGCAGCATGCAGCTTGGGCCGCTCACGGTATATCCCGGGCGCTATCAGATATCAGTGGGAGAGCAGCCCATTGATCTGACACCAACCGAATTCGACCTGCTGCTGTATCTCGGCGCACATCGCGGGCGCGTTGTGCCGTGTAATGAGCTTGTGCGCGAAGTGCGCGGTTACGGGGTAGATGAAGCGGAAGCCCGCGAGGTCATCCGCCCCCATGTGAGCAACCTGCGCCGCAAGCTGAAAACGGCCGGGCAGAACGCCGACCTGATCGTCAATGTGCGTGGCATTGGCTACCGCCTGAATGAACGCAACAAGTAGGTGCACTGAGGGCGCATTGACGAGCGCCCTTGGTCCTGAGGGACAGGTATGTACTCATTAGGGATTACCCTGCATGTGAAGCCGGACCACATTAAGGCTTTCATCGAATTATCGCGTGCATTGATTGTCCAGACCCGGATGGAACCGGGCTGCCTGTGGTTCGACCTGCTGCGGTCTGAGATCGACCGCACGGTATTCACGTTCTACCATGCTTACGCATCCGAAGCGGATTTTCAGGAACACCTTACACAGCTCTATGTGCGGGAGTGGTTCAGGCTGGTGCGCCCCATGCTCACCGCGCGGGGCATTGAATTTCCCAGCTACTACATGGTACACAAGGATCTGTAGTTTGCAGCGGCTCTTTCTGCTACTTGTGCTGGTGCTGTGCAGCGGCTCAACCAGTAGCGCGCAATCCAGCGCGTATAACAGCGCGCAGAACTGCACGGCGTCCGAAGGCCGCGTAGAGCGGCCAGGTTACCGCAGTCGGCTGATCAGCACCAACATGGTGTACTCCATTTATCTGCCCCCATGTTATGACGCTGAAGTCAGTGCCACCTACCCCACGCTCTACCTGCTGCATGGCTCCAATGAGGACGATCAGCACTGGCTTCGGTTAGGGCTTCAGGAAACCCTGGACGCGCGCATCACTGCCGGGGACCTGCCGCCGATGATTGTCGTACTGCCCTTTGGTAACTGGATCGCCAATGAAAACGTCTTCGACGACGCCTCGTGGCAGAATGTGCTGCTTACAGAACTTCTGCCGCTGGTCGAAACCGACTACCGGATCGATTCTGAACGGCGGGCAATCGGCGGGATTTCCCGCGGTGGTTTCTGGGCGTTTAACATTGCGCTGCGTCACCCGCACCTGTTTCGGGCAGTGGGCGGACACAGCGCCTTTTTTGCACAGCGGCAGGGTCCACCCGAACATACCCCACTGGATCTGGCTGCCAGCGCGGCTGAGACGTTGGGCGAGCTGCACATCTGGCTGGATCGCGGCGCGCAGGACTACGCGGCACCCGGCCTTGATCTGATGCACGATACCCTGAACGCCGCAGGGGTGCATCACACCTATACGGTGTATCCGCAAGGGCAGCACAATAATGCCTATTGGCGCGAACACCTGAATACCTATCTGGATTTCTACGCCTTCGCCCTCCAGGACACGCAGGGCGCTTCTGCCGCCGACTTCGGCTATACGCTGTTTCTGCCGGTGGTGCCGCTCACGAGCCTGCTATTCAACCTCGAGCGTCAGACGCTGGAAGATGTGGCCGCGGGCGACGCCGTGCCGCAACTGCTGCTCGACGAGCAGACGGCGGCGAACTTTCGCAGCCAGGGTATGCCACTGCATACAGACACGGAAATCGTGCCGCCCGATGCGCTGCGCCAGCGGTTGCAGCGCGAACCGCGCCGCTTTGCGCTGCTGCCCTTTGAGGAAATCACGCCAGACTTGCGCGTGTTGTGGGTCAATGAAGGCCATCCGCTGGATGACCTGGAGACGTATCCGCTGGCATTTCAGGGCGGCGCGTATCGCCCGGAACGGCTGACACGTATCCTCGTTTCAGGCGTTACAGCGCTTACGCGCAACATGCTGCCCGTGTTGCACGAAAAGGGGGTTGCATGGGCGGCGGGCGGGATCCGTCCGTATGCCGCGCAGGCAGATTATTTTCACATCAGCAACGAAGTGTCGTTTGTGCCGGGATGTCCGGCGGCGACGGCTGAACTTCTGGGGGGCAGCAGCAGTTTCTGTTCTGTGCCGGAACATTTCGCGCTGTTCGACCTGCTCGATGTTGATATTGTGGAGCTTTCTGGCAATCACAACAACGATTATGGCTATGATGCATATCTGGAGACGCTGAACTGGTATCGTGAACGCGGGATGGCGACGGTGGGCGGCGGCGATACCCTCAGCAGCGCCAGTGCGCCCCTGGTGCTGTCGCATCATGGTAACGAGATTGCATGGGTGAGCTGCAACTGGGTCGGCCCCTATTATGCGCTGGTCAACGAAGATCCAGCGCTGTTGGGCGGGCAGCGCCCAGGTGCAGCACCTTGTGACTATGATACGCTGCGCACTACCCTGCCCTTACTGCGCGCCGAACATGATCTGCTGATCGTCACCCTACAGCACGAGGAATTCGACCAGCATTCCCCCACCGAGAAACAGCGCAGCGATTTTCTGTTCCTGGCAGAACACGGGGCCGATGTCGTGATCGGTACCCAGGCGCACGTCGCGCAGACCCTCGAAACCAGCGGCGGCGCATTTCTCCATTACGGCCTGGGCAACCTCTACTTTGACCAGCCGTTTTGGGCAACGACCCGCTTCTTCATGGACCAGTTGTTCATCTATGACGGGCGGTTGATGTTCGTGGACCTTTACCCCGGCATCATTGAAGAGACCGCCAGGCCCCGCCCCATGACGCCGGAAGAACGCGAGAACTTCCTGTATGTGGTTTTCAGCGCAGCCACCCAAACTACGCATACCGGGCCCGACCGCTGAGCGCACGCAGGACGATTGAGCGTGATGGGATTATTCGCGCTGGCGCAGGTAGAAGATCAGATCCTGTTCCAGCGTGGGCGCGCCAAGATCATGCAGGACGCGCAGCATTTGTGACCGGTGGTCGGTACCATGATTGACCACGTGCAGCAGAATGCCTGTGATCGGATCTTCATACGCAATGCCCTTCGTGGTGCGATAAGCACAGGTACCCTGAACAGCGTCATCCGTCAGCGTGGCCAGATACCCACGTATGCCCTGCTCAATCTCGTCCCAACGGGCGCGCACTGTTTCGCGGTTTGGATAATCTTCTGGCCTTAGCATGGCGACAGGCGTTTCTCCCCGCAAACGCGCAAACCAGATCCATTCGGCGCTCATCACGTGGACGGTGTGCGCGTGCAGCGAGCCGATGGAATACGGGATGGCCTGCGTGAACTGCTCTTCAGTAAGGTGCATGATGCAATCCCACACCTGACGGTGCAGGCTGTAGTTGTAGTCGTAGAGCATGCGAATGGTCTCGATATGCATATGTCCTGTCTTTGTGTGATTAGGGTCTGTTGATGTTTGTACCTGATGCAGCCCGCTGCGCAGGCAGTAATGTCAACAGAACCTAGTTAATGTTCTGGTAATGCTAATCCGAAGCGACCCGCCAGAATTCGAGGCCTGTATCACAGCCGATGACCAGGGTTGTGCCATCCTGGCTCAGCAGCACCAGATCCGGCACACGCCCACATGCGCCATAGCGTCCCAGGTCGTGCCGCTGGCCGCTGGCCACATCCCACGCCGCCACCACCGGAGCATCGCCGATGTGTACAGCCAGAATGACATCTGCGCCGGGTGTCACCATAATGGCCTGGATGTAATCGCCATCCAGTGTGGCCACCTGCACATCCGTTCCGCTGCTGAAGTCCAGCAGGTGGAGCGTCTGCGAAGCCGGGTCACGCCAGGCCATCTGCATCCCGGTCGTTTCATTGACTCGTCCAAAGACCGGCGGAACATCGAGCTGCACGGTGGCCGTTAGTGCACCCGTCTCCAGATGCCACAACTTGACCAAACCTTCCGGGGTTGACGTAATGGCCAGCGGCGCTGGGATGCGCCCAATGCGCACAAACGACGCCCGGTCAGCTTCTGGCGCTGAGGGCTGCACCAGGATAGCGTTTTCTGGGGCGTTTGGCAGTGGCAGGCGCACCACACGGTACCCCGCTTCAAAATCGACATCGGGGGCGGTTTCCAGCCATACATAGGGGGTTTCCAGCCACACGCGCACCGGTCTGCCTGCGTCGTCCGGGTAGGCAATCGTTATCGTGTCGCCATTCACCGTGTGTACAGCAACCACATAGCGGATCCCATCTGTATAGACGGCGGCCAACTGGCCCTCCTCGGCAAAATCCGCATCCAGCACGGTGAGCGCAGCACTGCCTGCTGTATCAGGCCTGAACTGGTCTGCGATTTCACCTGTATCCTCGAAAATGACCAGGCTGCCATCACGGCTTACCACTGCGGCATACTGGCCATCCGGACTGAGAGCGAACCAACCGGAGTCTACAGCGCTCACCTGGGGTTGGTCAAATGCAGCGGCGGCCACGGGCACCAGTCGCTCAATATTCTCTGCGGTGATGATAGGTGCGCCAGGCTGCTCCGTTTGGATCAGCATCAGCACCACGAGGATTATGATTTTCAGCATATACCCTGCTTTCTGCAAAATACCACGCTAACGGCGCTAACGGTGTCTGTGGGAAGCGGTTAGTGGTTGAATCTCGGCGAATTGCTTCGACCATGTCATTATGAGAAACAGATGCTGTTGGTCAATCGATTTCTGCGCCGTTCTGCCCTCATCCCTTGTTCTCTCTCCGCGCTGCTGCGCGGCCAGGCGAGGGGCTGTAAGACCAGTATGTGTTAGCCGCTCGCCCAGTGCCGAAGGCACATCTGCGGGTGAGGGCGCGATTCGCCAACAGCATGAGAACTGACCTTACCCTGAATGTGTGGCACCGGAATAAGGGCTTAACACTCAAAACAAGGCTGGACAATACAATTTTAGCCCTGGTGGCGGTGCTGCGCTATAATGGTTTGCTCGATTCACGCTGCGGTGCGGCACTTGCAGTACACGTATTCCAGGGACGAGGGCGATTGATCGAACGGGTGACGATTAATGGTATGCAAACGCGCCACGCACTGTTGGGCGAACAGGGCCCAGTGGTGCTGATGGTACATGGATGGGGCGCTGCCCTGGAACTGGTGATACCGTTGGGTGAACGGTTGGCTGCACGCGGTTATCGCATCTTTGCCCCGGATCTGCCCGGCTTTGGCGAAAGCGAACCCCCACCCGCCCCCTGGACGGTGTACGACTATGCCCAGTTTGTGCTTGCCTATATGGATGTCTGCGGTCTCTCGCAGGCGCACTACTTTGGGCACTCTTTTGGCGGGCGTCTTGGGCTTATTCTGGGCGCACGCCACCCGGAGCGGATCCTGAAAATGGTGCTGGCGGATAGTGCCGGGGTACGGCCACCCTTGCCGCTGTCCCTGCGGCTGCGTGCCAGCATCTACCGCGCCCTGCGTGATGGCTTGCGGCGTGCCGGGTTCAGCAGCCTGGCCGGTAACCTGCAAACCTGGTACAGCCAGCGCTATGGTTCTGCGGATTATCAGAACACCTCTGGTGTGATGCGCGAGACGTTTGTGCGGGTGGTTAACGAAGACCTGCTGCCCCTTGCCAGTCTGGTCAAACCGTCCACGCTGCTGCTTTGGGGTGAACGCGACGAAGACACCCCGTTGTGGCAGGGGCAGATCCTGGAAAAGACCATCCCGGATGCCGGGTTGGTGGTCTTCTCTGGTGCGGGTCATTACAGCTACCTGGATAACCTGGCCGATGCCGTTGAGGTGATGGATTACTTCTACAAATACAAACAGGACTAGGAGCACGTTGTGACAGAAACAACGGCGGTAAAAGAAACAAGCTCGATTCCAGAAATCGCCCGCATTTTCATCCGTCTCGGGTTTACTGCATTTGGCGGGCCAGCGGCCCACATCGCCATGTTCCAGGATGAATTTGTTAACCGCCGCCAATGGCTGACCAATGAGCACTTTCTCGATCTGCTGGGTGCCACCAACCTGATTCCCGGTCCAAACTCCACCGAGATGTCGATTCATCTGGGTTATGTGCGCGGCGGTCGCCTGGGGATGCTGGCCTCTGGGCTTGGTTTCATTCTTCCGGCAGCCTTCATCGTGCTGCTGCTGGCGATAGTCTACGTGCAGTACGGCACGACCCCAACTGCAACCTGGCTGTTATACGCTGTGAAGCCAGTCATCATCGCAGTGGTGCTGCAAGCATTGTGGTCATTAGGGCGCAAAGCGGTGAAGACCCGGTTTCTGGGCGTGGTGGGGCTGGCAGTGCTGGTGCTGTATCTGCTGGGAGTTAACGAGATTGTGCTGCTGTTTGGGGGGGCGCTGCTGGTGATGCTGGTCACCAACCTCCCCCGGCTGCGTGGCGAACACTCCACTGCGCTTGTGTTTGGGTTACCCCTGGCGCAGATTACTGCTGGATCGAATGCCCTGCCGGAGTTGTTCCTGACGTTTCTGAAAATCGGCTCAGTGCTCTATGGCAGCGGTTACGTGCTGCTGGCGTTCCTCCAGTCAGATTTTGTAGAGCGTTTGGGCTGGCTTACGCAGCAGCAGTTGCTCGATGCCGTCGCTATCGGGCAGTTTACGCCGGGGCCGGTCTTCACGACCGCCACCTTTATCGGCTATGTGATTGCCGGGGTGCCTGGTGCCATACTGGCCACGCTGGGGATCTTTCTGCCGTCGTTTGTTTTCGTGCTGATCACCAATCCGCTAGTGCCGCGATTGCGCCAGTGGCAGTGGACGGCGGCGCTGCTGGATGGCGTCAATGTGGCGGCGATTGGCCTGATTGCGGCAGTCACCCTCGAACTGGCGCAGGCTGCCATCATCGACCTCGTGACGTTGGGGTTGGCGCTGGCGGCGGCAGTGCTGCTCATACGCTTTAAAGTGAATTCGACCTGGCTGATCCTGGGAGCGGGTGTGATTGGTTTGGTAGCAGGCGTAATCAACGGCTCTGTGTAAGGGTGCAGACTGTAAACAATGTCTTAGAAATCGGCGGCGTCCGTTGACTTTGTACGTAGGGAGCCTACAATTTAATTATTGAATTGTACAAACTGTCACACGCAAGCGCAGTGCTGACAGCATTCACACCCGTGACAGCGCAGTTCAATACGCAAGTGCAAAGGGTATTTATGGCGAAAGACTACTATAGAACACTCGGCGTGAACCGTAACGCCGATGAAGCAGAAATCAAGAAAGCATTTCGCAGGCTTGCCAAGCAGTACCATCCAGATGCTAATCCGGATAACCCTGGCGCAGAAGCGAAATTCAAAGAGCTTAATGAGGCGTATGAGGTGCTGGGCGATCCGGAAAAACGCGCCCAGTATGACCGTTTCGGCGAAGATTTTCGTCGCTACCAGCAACCCCCTGGTGGGCCAGGGGGCCAGTATCCGTACAGCGGGTCGGATGCCAACGGCGTGGACTTCGACGACCTGCTGCGGAATATCTTCGGCGGTTTTGGCGGGGGCCGGGCGGGAAACCCGCGCACTGCGGCTGCACGTGGCCGTGACATTGAACAGCCCGTGACCATTTCGCTGCGCGAGGCCTATGAAGGGGCGACGCGCTTTGTGTCCAAAGGTGACCGCCGCATTAAGGCAGATATCCCTGCCGGGATTGCGGATGCTATGAAAGTGCGCCTGGCAGGTGAAGGTGAACCCGGAATAGGGGGAGGTGCGCCCGGTGATCTGTACCTGGTGGTTCAGATTGAACCCGATTCGCGCTTTGAGCGCAAGGAAAACGACCTCTACACAGAAGTCAGGGTGGATCTGTTCAGCGCGCTGCTGGGGGGGGCAGTGGAAGTTCCTACGCTGGATCGCCCGGTACGGCTGAACATCCCTGCGGGGACGCAGTCTGGGCAGCGTTTCCGCCTTACGGGCAAGGGCATGCCAATTGTGCGCCAGAAGGGGCAGTTCGGGGATCTGTTTGCGCGCGTGTTTATCACCGTTCCCACCAACCTTACGGATGCTCAGCGCGAGAAAGCAGAGCAGTTTCGTAAATCGCTCGGCCAGTAGTTCTCGGTGAGACGTGCTCTGCTGCTGTTAACCGCCACTGTGCTGGCTGCTGTGGCGCTTAGGCTGCTTCTTCGCGCAGGGCTGCCTTCGCGTGCAGACTACACGGCATTTCTGCTAAACACTGACGGCAGTCTCACTGCGCCCGAAATCGCTGCCTATGCCCCGCCTTTTACTGTACAAACCCTTGAGGGCGACACCGTCACGCTGACCGATTTCAGGGGGCGCGCGGTGGTTGTCAATTTCTGGGCAACCTGGTGTGCCCCCTGCGCTGTCGAAATGCCTGAACTGCAAACCTTGGCCGAGGTGTACCCCCAGGTCGTGGTGCTGGGGGTGAATGCGGGCGACCCGGTGCCGCTGGTGGAAGCCTGGTCATCCCGTTTTGGCCTGACGTTCCCGCTCCTGCTGGATACCGATGGCCAGACCGCCGCTCGCTACTTTCTGCGCGGGCTGCCTTCCACCTTTGTGATTGCACCGGATGGTATTATCGCGCATATCTATTATGGCCCTGTTGACGCCGAAATGCTGCACAGCGCCCTATCGCCCTATCTACCGCGGTGATCGGCCACGTGTTTCTTCAACGCAAGTGCGCCGCATGCAAATGCGCCGCACATTCCCATGCCTGAGGGTAGGGGGGCTTACGGCGGTTTTCTGATAAAATGGTACACCTCACACGTTAACGCTGGTAGTTGAGTAACGATCAGGTTTATGATGCAGAAAACAAGGTCTTTTGCTATTCGCCTAAATGTACTCGTCCTGCGGATCGCGCGCCACTGGCTGCGGATTGCGCTCACAATACTCGCAATCTATATATCGCTGCCATGGATCGCCCCTACCCTGATGCGCTTTGGGCTTACTGCTCCGGCAAACGTCATCTACAACCTGTATACGCCATTCTGTCATCAGTTTGCGTTTCGCTCGCTGTTTCTATATGGTGAACAGCCCGCCTACCCATTGGCCTCCACAGGGTCATCGCTGAAACCCTTTGAGGCTTATGTGTCGCAGTCCGCAATTCCGGAGGCTATGGCCCATGGGAAGATACCGCAGCCACCTTTCAATGTGGCCGGGTTGGTGGAATTTCAGGGGGTGAACATCAACGGCCAGCAAATTTATCTTACATTGGATGAAAACCTCGCCCCTGAGGACGATTCGCTCGAAGAGGCGCGGGGTTTCATTGGGTTACAGGTTGCTGCACACAACTTTGTGGGCAATGATGCGATGGGTTACAAGATGACATTGTGCGCCCGCGATATTGCGATCTACGTGGCTTTGTTTGTGGGCGGCCTGATTTACAGTATTCCTGCGGTGCAGCGCCGTTTGCGCCCGGTGCCGCTGCACCTGTATTTCATCCTGGGGGTTATGCCTATCGGTCTGGATGGATTCAGCCAGTTGCTTGGGTATCCGCCCTTTAACCTGTGGCCGCCACGCGAAACCGTCCCGGAGTTCAGGGTCCTCACGGGGTTCCTGTTCGGCATCATGAATGCCTGGCTCGGATTCCCCTATATTCGGATGTCTATGGAAGATACCCGTCTGGAAATCGAGGCCAAACTGCGGGAAGCAGGTATTCATGTCTGAGTCAGGCTGTACGGACACTGCATAAAGCATCTCGGCATTTGGGCGCAAACGTGCTGCGGTCCTCGGTAACGATGCCTGGTCTGGGGTTGCCGGGACACGTGAAGATTGGCTTGTGCTGTTGCAGGGTGTGTGCGCCGTCCGAAACGCCCTGTCCACGCACTGGGTTTTGTTTCAGGCATTGAGCGGGGCTGCAAAAACGAGAGACACCGGGGCTGGTGTCTCTCGTTTTATGGATCTGGTTGTGGTGTGAGGGCAGCAGGAAACCCCTGCTGCCCTCACGCATACATCCTGGGGCGACCTGCCCAGAATGTACGCGTGTACCCAGCTTTAGTCCGAACCACCTGAGGGCGGCGGTGTCACATAACCCAACGGTGTACGGCTGGGCGTAAATGTGGGCGTAAACGGTGTTGGTGTTGGCGTCGGTGCAAAGGTGTTGGTCGGAATCGGCGTATTCGATGGCACGGTGGGCACCGGTGTCTTCGACGGGCCAGCCGTTTTGGTGGGTGCCGGGGTGCGCGTAATGGTGGGCGACGGCAGGCCGAAGTCAACCGACCCATCATCGTCACCAGAACCGCCTGGCCCACCTGAGCCGCCCTGGGTCATGTCACAGTCGATCAGCAGGCGCGTATAGCTGAAGTGATAACCCTGGATGCCAAACTGCGACAGAGACCCGGTGAACCCCTGGAAGTCCATGTAGATGTTGGTTGTGGTGTATGGCGCAATCACCACGTTGGTTAGCCACGTGCCTTCTGATGCGTCATAGCTGCGGGTTGCAACATCGTATGGAACCGTGTTTTTCGTGTTTCCCGTGATGTCTGTGGTGTCGTTCAAAGAGGTCCAGACGAGCTGTCCCAACGGGTCAGTTCCCGATGTTCCACCGACCGTTACACGCCGCAGGCGATATGCCCCAGAAGATCGGTTAATATCCGGGTGCGTCGGATCTGGCCAGATCAGATCGAACCCCTCAAACAGGTAGGAGCGGTTGGCGTTGTTGGTCAGTACCAGCCACGCAGAACCGTCCAGCGGATCGAACCCACCAAAGGTCAGATTCAGCCGATTCTGCTCGCTGGCGCAGGTCGGGGTTGAAGTGGGAAGGTCGTCTGGATCCGGCGTACTGGTCGGCGTGCGGGTGGGGAAGGGCGGACGCAGCAGTTGGATATTGCATATGACCCCGCCCGGTCCCTCAAAGGTGTACTGCGCGCCGAATTCCCCTGGGAACAGGTAGAGTTCCAGGCTGGTGGGGCCATTCAGGAACAGCGACTGCCACAGGACATTGCCTTCACCGGGCACAAACGTGGGCGAACCAGGCACCCAGTCGCCTAAACCAAGCTCGTTGGTGTCCACATAGGTTTGTGTGAAGGCGGGAGAAGGTGCATTACCCGACCAGTGTACAGACCCGTGCATCTGCATGGCGCGCAGGTACATGTTCGGGAATTCCTCAATGGCTTCCCACTCAAGGAACACATTGGTGAGTGTGACTGACTCTGTGTTCTCATTCACAAAGACGACATAGATCTGGTTGCCGTTGAAAGGCGGATCTGCGAATTCTACCGAGATATATTCGCAGAGGAACGGCTTTTCGGTTGGCGTGGGCGTAAATGTTGAGGTTGGCGTCGTTGATGGCGCGTCGGTTGGGGGCGGTGTCTCGCTGGGTGTGAGTGATTCGCTGCCAACCGGTGTTTCTTCACCGCCTGCGGGTAAGCTGCGTTGTGCATTGCCAATGGCGCGCGGCGCGCGGAACGACTCGTTAACAGTCGAACGCCGCGATTCCATAGCGATAAACCCGTCTGACGCAATCGCGTTGGACTCCAGCGGCGTAATGAGCGGATGGTTGTACTGAACGCTGATCGTTACACGGTCCCCTGGTCCACCGGCGTCCAGCCAGCGCCGACCACCATTCTGAAGCAGCAGCGGATCGGTCGTCGGATTTTCGTTGAGCATGCAGTAGGGGTAACTTGAGTAGACAACCGGCGTTTCGCCAGGCGGCAGGGCACCGTCCGGCACGGCATCGACCTGGTTACGCACAAAGACGAAGCGGTTGGCAAAGCTGGTGTAGCCATCGCTTTCCTCGAACATATTAGCGCGTGAACTGCAAATGGTGACGTTGAAGAAACGGGCGTAATTCTGCCCTTCGACCGGATCATTCCAGATGCGTTTCAGCATGTATTCCATTTGTGCTGGTGAGACCTGGGTCAGGGTGTCGCTGTCCAGGGAGAGCACC
>CAZQIJ010000035.1:0-19150 GCA_964592955.1 uncultured Anaerolineaceae bacterium | reverse complement strand
GCGCGGCAACAACGCCGCTGCCCTGCCTGCGCTGCAACAGGCCGCCAGTGCCGACCGTGACAGCTACGCCTCGGCCCGTGCCAACGACATCCTTACCAACACTTCCCCTTTTGCCCCGCCCGCCCAGCTTCAGTTCCAGTTCGATGAAGCCGCGCAGATTGCCGAAGCCGAAAACTGGCTGCGCGAACGGTTCAGCATTCCACCAGAAGTAGCTGGTCCGCTGTGGCCGATGACCCCGGAACTGGAGGCCGACCCGCGCATGGTACGCGGGCGGGAGTTGTGGGCGCTTGGGATGCTGGTGGATGCCGAAAGTGACTTTGTTGATCTGATCAGCGCGTACCAGAATGACGGCCTCGCATCCTACCGCCTCGCGGTGGCCATGCGCGGTATTGGCGCATATTATTCGTCGGTACTGGCCGGGGCAAACATTATCCGCAGCACTGGTTTAAGCACACTCGACGTTCCGCGCTATATCGCGCAGCTTCGGTACCCGGTGTATTACCGCGATCTGGTCACGCGCTTGGCAGCAGAGCGCGGGATTGACCCGCTGCTTCTGTTTGCGTTGATTCGTCACGAAAGCCTCTTTAACGCCCTGGCAACTGGCCTGGCGGACGAAAAAGGCCTGACGCAGGTCATCCCAGGTACGGCGGAATATATCGCCTCGCAGCTCGCCTGGCCAGATTACGCGCACGAGGCATTGTTTCGCCCTTACGCCGGGATCGCTTTCGGTGCCTTTTACCTCGATGAGCAGCTTGAGCGTTTTGATGGCAGCGTGATGCCAGCGCTGGCAGGGTACAACGCAGGCCCAGGACGTGCCATCGACTGGCTCGAACTCTCTGGCGGCGATCCTGACCTGTTCATCGCCACCATCACCATCGACAGCACGCGGACGTATGTGCAGAGCATCTACCGGCATCACTTTATCTACCGTGCGCTTTACGGCGCGTGACAGGTTGCCTCACACGCCTGAAGGTTTTATAATGCGTTCAACAGGGTTCACCCCAGGAGGCCGCAATGAGCTTTAAAGACATTTCCAGCCGCTTGAAGTCTGCGCGGCAGGAAAAGACTGAAGCGCCCGGCGAAGACCATGTCTTCGACCACGCTGAATCGTATCGACTGCGTGCGCGAATGCTCGGCGTGCTGCTGCGCGACGCGCGCGTAAACGCCCAGCGCACGCTGGAGGACTGCGCCCGTATGCTGCGCACCACTCTGGAGGAGATTGAAGCGTGGGAATTCGGGGATGCGGTGCCCACTCTGCCGCAGCTTGAACTACTGGCTTACTATCTGGATGTCCCTGTCAGTCACTTCTGGGGAATGGAAACGCTGGAATCCAACCGTCACCAGCGCGCCAGCGCTCAGGAGGAATACATTACGCTGCGCAACCGTATGATCGGCGCGCTGCTGCGGCAGGCACGCGAAGAAGGCCGCCTGACCGTTGCGGCGCTCAGCGACGCCACCGGTATCCCGGCAGGCCATATTGAGCAGTACGAATACGGGGATCTTCCGGTTCCCATGCATGAATTGAGCGTGTTGGCCAACGGTGTCAACCGTAATGTGACCTACTTCCTGGAAAGCAGCAGCCAGCTTGGGGAACTGCTGGCCATTCGTGAGGCGTGGAAGCACTTCAACGAGCTGCCCGAAGATTTACGTTTATTTGCAGCCAATCCGCGTAACATAGGGTTTATCGAGATTGCGCTGGCGTTCAGCCAAATGCCCAGCGATAAGCTAAAGAACATCGGTGTGAGTATTCTGGATATTACCCGCTAGCCAGGGTCTGTTGATATTCCGGGCTGCCAGGGGCACTGAACCAGGCACAACCGTCAACAGACCCTAACCAATCGACATAAGGGGGCAAAGAAACAGCATGGCAGATGCGCACGGACTTCAGGAACAGGGGATCAAACTCTACCGCCAGAAGGATTACGAAGCGGCTGCGCGGGCTTTCCAGCAGGCGCAGGAAGCCTATGCGGCAGAGGGGCAGCGCGATATGGTGGCAGAAATGCAGACCAACATCGGCCTGGTTCACCGCGCACTCGGCGAACATCAGCAGGCGCTGGACATCATGCAGAACGCGCTATCCACCTTTCAGGAAATGGGGGATTCGCTGCGGGCGGCCCAGGTGCTCGGCAATATGGGCGGTGTCTATATGGAACTGGGCGACAAAGAACAGACCTACAACTGCTACCGCCAGGCAGCGGATGTGTTCCAGGAGCTGGGCGAGAAGAACAAGTACGGCGAAACGCTGCTGGCAATGGGGGCGCTTCAGATCAAAGACGGTAAGTTTGCTGCGGGTGCCGCCACCTATGAAGCCGGGCTGGCGCAACTGGATCAGCTAAGCGGGAGCCAGAAAGTGCTGCAGGGGCTTATCGGCATCCGTAACCGAGTTGTGAATACACTGTACCCCAAAACCAAGGCCTAAATGATCCGGTCCGAAAATGCGGTACGCGGTGATAGCAGGACGCGTCACCGCGTTTTGCTTTCCGTTGTCCTGTTTACGCTGCTCGCGTCGGTCTATATGATCACCTACAGCGGTCAGGTCGAAATCGGTGACCAGATCGATTATTTTGACACCACCGGCAGTTTCGTCCGCTTTGGGGAATGGTCACTCGATCTGACCTACTTTCAGAACCCCCCGCGTTATTTCGCGCCTGGCCGATTGCATCCGCTGCGCGACAGCATCATCGAACCCGGATTTATCTTTGCTGCCGCGCCGTTGTACTGGCTGGCAGAAGTAACGCCGGGTCTTGGTCTCGTCCACACCGCCTACCTCATCAACATTCTGACGACGGCGATCCTCGGCGTTCTGATTTTCTGGTGGGTGCTGGCGCTGGACTACCGTGAAGGCGTGGCGCTGCTGGCCGCGCTCACCATCGGCTTGGGTACGATTGTATTTCCTTACAGCCAGACGTATTTCCGCGAAACACTGGCTGTGGATTTTCTGATCGCGGCGGCGCTGCTGCTGGAACTAGGGCGCAGGCGCGGATATGGACTGCGCCACGGCGGGTTGGTGCTGGGTGCAGGCGCGTTCTGCCTATTTGCCTATGTGACCAAAGAGGCGGCGCTGCTCGGCTACCCGGCGCTGCTGGTGCTTATGCTGCCAGATCCGTTCTGGCGGCGCGTCCACCGGGCAGCAGGGGCGGCGCTGATGATCGCCCTTGGCAGCTCTGTTGCCCTGGCTTATACCGACCTGTTTTCGCATCTTCAGGTCATCCCGCTGGTACGGGACTATTATGTACTGCCGGATTATGCGCAGACTGCCCTGCATACGTACCTCTTCAGTGTGGGTGGCAGCTTGTGGGGCACATCCCCCGTTGTGCTGTTGGGTTTGGTGGGTGGGGTGATTCTGTGGCGGCGGGGCAGCATGCGCCTGATGTGGGCGGCGGCGCTGGCCGCGCTGACCTTCGCGTATGCCTATGCACTGCTGCGCGGCGAACACTGGTTCGGCGGCACCATCTGGCCGCAGCGCTTTCTGCTGCCTGCGGTTCCGTTTCTGGTACTGCCGCTGCTGCCCGTCTTTGAACAGCTTCAGCGCAGGGTGATGCTTGCGGCTTTTGCCCTGTTCGGGCTGTACAGCCTGTGGTGGCAGGCGGCGGCGGTATCGTTCCGGTGGGAGGAATACAGCCGCGCCATCTACGATGAGTCTTTTGGCGGGCTGGTCTACTGGCTGCCTGGGTTCAATGAAGTGCGCTACCTGCGCCCGGTAGAACTGTCTGCGCTTTGGGGGCAGGTCCCCCTTAATTTCGCCTGGGTGCGGGCCGACCTGCCGCTGTGGGGGATGGCCTTCGCCCTGCTGGCAGTGGGCTGTGCTGCGCTGCTGCGGCGACAAACCCTGCCCCGCGCTGTTGGTTTGCTGCCGTTGGTGTGGCTGGCACTGACCACCGCCGGTCTGTTTGCGCTGTACCCACGCGACCCGGCATACATGGCCGCTGACAGTGCGCTTCACGAGATGGTCACGGTGATCCGGAACGAAACCACGCCGGGGGATGTCGTCCTGCTGAATGACCCGACCTACCTTCCGTTTTTCCTGAATTCTGGCAAAGTGGGGCGCGTTCATTTGCCCGTACTCCCCTATCACCCCGGCGAACGCGGCAGCTTCGAACAGCCGCTGGAACGCATCTCTGATAATGCGGATGTGCTGCTGGCCGATCACACCATCCCCACCATCGATTTCATCGCCAATCAGCATGCGCGGCTGTGGCTGCTGACCTCCGGCGGGCCAGAAATCCCGTGGAGTATGCGCCCGCTGGAGCGGTTCCTGGGGCAGCATTATTATCGCGTGCGGGAGCGCAGAACAGATGCCGATGTGCGCCTTCTGGAATACAGCACGGCGGATGCACCAGATACTTACGGGTTTTATGGCCCGGAGGTGCTGACAGCGATCACTTACCGTGCGAATAACGGAGATGCGCTGACGCTGGAGGGATTCACACTCTCGTCTGGAACGCGCTATCACGTGGGCGCTGCGCTGCCGCTCTCGCTGTTGTGGCGTGTGGAGCAATCCACGCCCAGGAATTACACGGTGGCGTGGTTCGTGGTGGATGCTGCAACCGGCGTTATCGCGCTGCAAGGCGAAGACACCTGGCCGGGAGCCACCTTCAAACCGACCAGCCGCCTTCGCACAGGTGTCCCGGTGTGGGATCACCGCGCCCTGTGGCTGCACATCCCGCCTGGTGATTACCGGCTGCGACTATTGGTGTATGACTATGATGATGCCACCGGCCAGATCCGCAACCTCAGCGCTTCTGGCGGGGAAATTCTGGACGATGGCAGTTCGGCGCTGCTGCCCGTCACACTCCAGGTGGAAGCCGCACCCTAACTGCTGAGCGCCTGCAGCATCTGGCGGAACGCGCCTTTATAATCGCGCGAAAAATCGAAGCGTGGGCTGCGGCGGATGCTGTCCGGAGTCTGTGCAGTTTCGCGCTGCGCAATAATCACGGGTTTGCGCCGTTCCTTAAACAGCTTCCATGCCGCCTCCACATCCGGTGTTGCCAGCGCCTCTGCCGACAGCACAAACACCATGCGGTCGCAGTCTTTCAGTGCCGGGTGGATGCCACCCGCCCACTGCGTACTGTCGCCGGAATCGTGAAGCCATGCGGCGATGCCCGCCTTGTTGAGATCATCCGCCAGGCTTTGCGCAAACTCAGCATCGCCCGGCGCGTAATTGACGTAGACTGTGTCTTTGGAGAGCTGTGGCTGTTTGCGTTTGCCTGTCTCGCCCACCTCGATGGCAGCGGGCCGTGTGAGGCGGGCATGGGCATGGGTTTTTCCCATACGGAACACCGCGCCCCCGCAGATGGGGCACTCACCGCGTGTGGCAGGCATACCCTTGCGCGTCCAAACGGCCTGCGGCGTCTCCATTTCCACGCTTTCGCGGCAGCGCACGCAGTATCCTTCTATCGCTTCTTCTTCGAGAAGCTCATCCTCAAATTCGAATTCGTCCACACCCCGCTCCCTGCATCGCTAAATTCCTCCCCAGTATACACTGAATTCGAACAGGTGTATCACAAATCCAGGGGCGCACAAACCCGCAAACTCAGGTAAAATTCGTTTACCGTAATCCAGGAACCGGGCAGGCCATGGACACCATCACAGGCACGGTTGAACGTGTGACCTATTACAACGATGAATCGAGCTACGGCGTGGTGAAGATCACGCCAGACAAGCGCGTTACTGGCGCACAGGCCCGCGACGGCACCGTGACCATCGTCGGTACAATGCCGGAACTGGGCCCCGGCGAGACGGTGCAGATTTCCGGGACGTGGGTGGATGATCCCAAATTCGGAAGACAGATGCGCGTCGAAACCATCACGCCGATCCTGCCGACCAGCCTGGACGGTATCCGGCGCTACCTGGGCAGCGGCATTGTGAAGGGCATCGGCGAATCCACCGCCGCGAAGATCGTTGATCATTTTGGAGTGGCGACGCTGGATATCCTGAACCGCAACCCTGAGCGGCTGGGAGAGGTGAAGGGGCTGAAGACCGGGCTGGCCGCGAAACTGATTCAGGCGTGGACGGACAACGTAGCCTCGCGCCAGACGATGATTTTCCTGCAGCAGTATGGCATCACCGCACGCATGGCCTCGCGTATCTATGGGGAGTATGGTTCAGACACGATAGCGACAGTTCAGAAGAACCCCTACGAACTGGCCGACGATGTGTTTGGGATCGGTTTTCTGCGTGCAGACGCAATCGCCCGCAAGATGGGTATGGCAGAAGACGCCACCGAACGGATACGCGCAGGGCTGGCCTATGCGCTGAACAAACTGGCATCTGACGGGCATACCTGCGCGCCGCGCCACCTGTTGATCTCGACGGTGTGCGAACTGCTGGAAATTGACACAGAGAACAACAACAGCCCGGATGACGGCAGCAGTATCAGCCCCGTGCGGGCGCGCATCAGCGCCGTGCTGGATGCGCAGATTATAGGCGCGAACCTGATCTCCGACGAAGTTGAGATCAGCGGCGAACCCCTGACGGTGATCTATCTTCCCCTGTATCACACCGCGGAAACTTACGCCACCAAACGCCTGCGCCGCATGGTCAATACCCCATCGCAGATTACCGGTGATATGGCCGAGACGGAGTGGGCAGCGTACCTTCAGAAGCTGGCCGCGAAAAACAGTGTGAACCTGACTGACCAACAGCAGAGTGCGGTTAAGGCGGCACTCACTAGCAAAGTCTCGATCCTGACGGGCGGCCCTGGCACAGGCAAAACGACGACACTCCAGATGGTCATTTCTGCGCTGGTGCAGGAGCAGTACACGTTTGCGCTGGCCTCTCCCACAGGGCGCGCCGCCAAACGCCTTAGCGAAGCGACAGGTTACGATGCCTTTACCATCCATCGACTGCTGGGTTACAGCCCTTCAGAGGGCTTTGCCCACGATGAAGATTACCCGCTGAAGGTCGATATGCTGATCATCGATGAAGCATCCATGATCGACCTCATGCTGTTCTACCAGGTGCTGAAGGCACTGACGGCTGAAACACACCTGATGCTGGTGGGCGACGTGGATCAGCTTCCGAGCGTGGGGGCGGGCAACGTGCTGCGGGATGTCATCGACAGCGGTGTGGCGCATGTCACCCGCCTGGATACGATCTTCCGCCAGGGCAAAGACAGCCACATCATTCTGAACGCCCACCGCATCAATCACGGTGAAGCGCCGTTCATGGATAATCAGAGCGAGGATTTCTACTTCTTCGGTGCAGATGACCCGGAGCGTGCCGGGCAGCTCATCGTAGATATCGTCCAGAACCGGCTGCCGCAGCGCTTCGGTTTTGAGCCGCTGAATGAGGTTCAGGTGATCGCCCCGATGTATCGTGGCAGCGCCGGCGTTAACGCACTGAACCAGAGTCTTCAGGCCGCGCTCAACGGCGATAAACGCAATGCAGAGCGCACGGTCAACGGGCGAACATTGCGCGTGGGCGATAAAGTGATGCAGACGCGCAATAACTATGACAAAGAAGTCTTCAATGGTGACATCGGCCGTATCCATGGGATCAACTTTGAGGATAACACCATCGAAACCATCATCGATGGGCGGTTCGTGGACTACGATTTCACCGAAGCGGATGAGCTTATTCACGCCTACTGCATCAGCACACACCGCAGCCAGGGGTCAGAGTACCCGGTGGTCGTCATGCCGCTGCTCACCCAGCACTACATGATGCTTCAACGCAACCTGCTGTATACCGCGATCACCCGCGCGAAGAAGATGGTGGTGCTGGTGGGCGACCGGCGCGCCATCCATATGGCGGTGAAAAATAACAAGGTCGCAGAGCGCTATTCGGGCTTGCTGCCGCGCCTGCGCGATCTGTAAGGCTGCTGTTTGGTCAATTCGTTGATGCGCCATTCTGCCCTCATCCCACGTCCCCCTCTCCTGGCCGCGCAGCGCAGGCGGGGAGAAGGGTTGGGGGGCGGGGGCCGGTTCGCCGACGGCATCTGTAAGGCTTTCACAAGATCAGGGCGTTAGGCTGGTGGGCGTATCTGCACTACGGCAACAGGACGGCATAAGCGATGCGTGGCTTCTTTCTTACACTGCTGATTGTGGCAACGGGATGTGTGCCCCAGGCAGCACATGGCCTTCAGCTTCCCGCGAATTACCCGGAAGCCTATGTGCAGTATGCGACGGTGGATCGCGTGGACGGCATCAGCCGCGACCTGTACATCAATACAGAGGCGGCAGACGCGCTGCGACGCGGTAACCCCCTGCCGGAAGGTACCACCATCATCCTGGAGGCGTTCCAGGCACAACACGACAGCGAAGACACCTACCTGATGACCGGTGATGGTCACTTCCAGCGGGCGCATCCGCTGGAGATGCTTCATGTTATGCAGCTTCGCCGCGACTGGCAGGCGGAGGACTTCCCTACCGAAAACCGTACCGGCCCGTGGAATTTCGGCTCGTTTGACCGCGAAACACGTGAACCGTTTGCAGAAGACCTGGGAGCCTGCTTTAACTGTCATAACGGCACACCGGAAACCGATTTTGTGTATACGCTGCGCGAACTTACCCGCTATACCCGCACGGGCGAAACCCAGTACTACTACTGCAACCGCACCGGGCGCATCACCTGCATTCCACGCTGACTGCAACAGCCACCTGCATCTCTTGTGACCCATTAAGAATTTTTGAAGTTACCAACGAGCCACTTGACACCGTCCTGAATTTATGTCATCCTTGCGGTAGAGGAAAGAAAGGGGGTTCAACGCCATGAGCGACCAGAATAAACCACGCATTGAACCTGGTGCTGTGTATTCGAGGCAGGAAGCTTCCGAGGCACTCGGTATCAGCCTCAGTACACTGAAGCGATTAATCAGCAAAGGTTATCTGAAAGTTAGTAAACCCAGCGGTATGCGTCGCGTATTTATTACCGGCGAGAGCATCCTGGCGATGCTGGACCACACCGCAGTGGACAAAGGTGCATAGAGATGTTTGCCAGATACGACGCCAAAACGACCAACCAACCAGAAAATGCCTTCATGGGTGCATTGTGCCTCGGCTTCGGCCTACCCGAACGCGGACATGCAGACGTGATCACGCGCCTGGGCTACGCCTCGCCGGACGATGGCATAAGGTTGTGGTCAGAGCGACCGAGCGCCGTATTTGGGTTCGCGCCAGCGAATGAGCAGAACATCACTTGCACGTTAACAGCGGATAATCAGCATCGCCGAAGTCAGTCTCACAGGGAGGTTGTTGCGTAAGCCACGCCATACAACTCCCCTGCTGATTGCACCAGCGTTCCGAGAACCAAAAGGGACGTGAGACTGACCAAGGCTCACGTCCTTTTTTATTTGCCCAGGAAGGTGCAGCGAAATGAAGAACCCGATGATGACCGCAATTACACAACTGAATTACAAGGGTGACGCGCTGGTTGAGCTGATCGACCTGCTGGACACACTGCACAGCGCAGCCAGTGACGGGCAGATCCAGCACTTCACGACACTTAGCGAGCAGGACCTGGTTGGCCTGCTGCGCGAGGCAATTTTTACGGCACAGGAAACCATCGCAGAGATCGAGAGTCACCGTCTGGCACGCCGCCCGGCACAGATACTGCACCTCGTTGATGCGCAGGAACGGCTGGCCTGAACCAGAAGCATAACCAGAGTGCCCTCATCCACAGCGCCCTTCTCCATGCAAAGAAGGCACACGCGGGATGAGGGACTCGCGCTCACAACACGGTTGAGCAGTTACCGAAAAACAGAAATAAGCTGGGTGCTGCGCGGTTTGGGGTTGAGGTTTACTGGTAGAGCGGGCACCCGGCACGCCCTGCACCACGTTGGCATTGTAGGGTAGGGGCAAGAGGACGTCGTAAAGAGTAGAAAGGACACACCATGGTGACGGGTAAAGCGCTTCATTACAGGTTAGCCCTGAGGCTGCCTCAGCGTTAGCGGGCACCTCCTGGGGGTGGACCAGGCACGCCTCTGAGGATACAGAAAGGAAGCAGACGGGATGAGTTCCGACGAACCACCCACCCAGCAGGGTGACACGGAGAACCCGGCACAATGCGAAGCCGGGGAATCTGACGCTTTGCTCACTAAAAGAAGTACCGAACATCATAGGCTGAACCCTGAACCACCAGAGCGAGATTTACTGTTAGCAGCGCAAACGGACACGAGACGAGCAGGTAACGGAAGCATCAAGGCACATTAACAACGGAGCAAGATCATGAAGAAGTATCGGCGAGGCGTCTGGATATTTGCCTCGGAAAGAAGCTGTGGTTTAATCACGGAAGGACGCATCACGGGACAATAGGGGTGTTGGCTCACGTCCTTCCGTGATTTAAAGCAAATTTAACGCGTTGCTGTTATAATTGTGAAATATCACGCAGAGTTGTGGAGTGATGAGAGGTTGTTCGAACGGTGTATAGTCATGTAGGTGCTCAAAGCCGGGTCCTATTACTCAATGGCAGTACATGGGAACCTCTTGCAGTCATTACCGTACCACGTGCCATTAACTTACTCCTGGCGGGTAAGGCTGTCGTGGTCGAACAAACGGGCGAATTCCTGCGCACGATCAAAGACCGCTTCCCGATTCCGTCGGTCATTGCACTGCGGACATACATCAACGTCCCGCGCAGGCAGGCACACTGGAGCCGAAAGGGCGTGCTGATGCGCGACAATTTTGTGTGCATCTACTGCGGCGCGATGCCCGGCACATTCATCAAGGCGAAGGTGCTCACCAAGAGCGATTTCACTGTTGACCACATCGTGCCACGGTCCAGAGGTGGCAAGGATCAGTGGACCAATACCGCCTGCGCCTGCTATCACTGCAACCATCGCAAGGGCGATAAGCTGCCTCATGAGGTGGGCATGAAACTGCGCTGGGAACCCAAAACGCCCAGAACAAGCTATCTGGTCATCGCCATCGGCAGCGGCCCGGATGCCTGGAAACGCTACATCGAATGCTAAACGTGTAACACAGCATTCGGCGTAGCGTTTCTTTTTTTGCGTATTTCACAGGCTCTCAAATCCTCATGGGGGCTTACTTCAATGCACCTGCTTACAGATCAGCGCGCATTCAGGCCGCCGGACGCAAGCGCAGCCACGACAGGCGCAGATTGATGCTGGCGATACCGGCGAAAATAAGCGCGCCGCCCACCAGCAGCCGAATATCCACAGCTTCCTGCAGCACCAACCACCCCAGCGTAACCCCCACCAGCGGCACGATATAGGTGACCATAGTGCCGCGAAAGGCTCCCAACTGCTGCACAATGAAGTAGTAAAACAGGTAGGCAACAAATGTGTTGAGGGCACCTAAGGTCAGCACGGCCACCAGGGAACCGCTGGAGACAGTCGTCAGGTCTGCCGGGGCACGGCCACCCAACACGGGTTCGAGCAGCATAAAGACCAGGCCGCCAAGCGCTGCAAAGATAAACGTACCGGCAGAAAGCACCAAAGGCTCTATACGCTCGCGGATCAGGGTGCGGCTGTAGACCGTGAAGAACGCATAGAAGAGTGAAGCGCCCACCACAGAAACCTGCCCGATGAGCGCGTTTTCTACCCCTTCTGTTCCCGAACGGCTCGCCAGTACCACCACGCCGGTAAACCCCAGCACCAGGCCGATCAGTTTGCGCGGCGTGATACGTTCATCCGGCAGGATGAAATGTGCGAAGACCAGCGCAAACATAGACGTTGTGGATTGCAGAATGCTGGCAACGTTGCTCTCTACCGTTTGCTCCCCCAGCCCCAGCAGCATGTAGGGAATGGCCGCATTACCCAGGCCAATCACGAAGAAAGCGCGCAGCACAGCAGGCGAGGTGGGCAGGCGGCGGCCCTGAACCAGCAGCACCGTGTTTAAGCCTACAGCGGCGATGACGGTGCGGATGAACACCACCTGTGACGGCGACATTTCTCCCACACCCACCCGAATCAACAGAAAAGAGGAACCCCAGATCAGGCCCAGAATCCAGAAAAGCACCCAGGCCAGTGTACGCGGCTGCATAGCAGAAACCCATTCTAATTATTGCGTAATGAGGAAGGCAGGATGATCAGACAAAACAACCCGCGTAGCTTAGCGCAGCCGCACGGGTTGAGTCAATTCAAGGTGGTCTGTAATGGTACACTGCGTGCAGGCTGCGCCTAATTCCAGGTGCGCTCGTCCTTGACTGTGCGCTCAGAAGCCTTAATCGTGCCGGGTTCAACCACTTCCACATGGTCGATGCGCAGGCGCACGGCACTTTCGGCCAGCGCTTTCAGCCGCCCAATGACTTCGTCTACCGGGGTGTCTTGTTCGACTTCGATGCGCACGGTCACCACATCCTTGGTTTCCGGACGGGTAATGACAGCCTGGATATTCCTGATCTGAGGAAGGTAGGTGAGGGCCGCTTTAAGCTGGCTGGGATGCAGAAACATGCCGCGCACTTTGATCGCTTCTCCGCTGCGCCCATAAAGGCCGAGCAACTGCTGTTTGCCGTTGGTCTTTGCGTGTGGCATCGCTGCCAGCGCGCCCAGGTCACCCGTGCCAAAACGCACCAGCGGATACATCTTATTGAACGTGGTGACGACCACCTCGCCCACTTCACCCGCGGGCAGCGGTTCGCCCGTTGCAGGATCACAGATCTGCACATAGACCGCGTCTGTAATGCAGAACCCTTCCATATCGTGCATGGTATACCCTACGAACCCGAGATCCGCCGTGCCGTAGGCAGAGGTGGTGAAGATGCCATACTGGTTCTCGAAGCGGTCACGCTGCGAAGCGGTGTACATCTCTGCGGAGAACATCGCTTTGCGCAGCGGAATATCCGCCCGGGGGATGCCCATTTCGTCACACTTGTTCAGGACGACTTCCAGGTAACTGGGCTGTCCCACGAAACCGTTGGCCTTCAGCGCCATCATCATCATAATCTGGAGTTCGGTATTGCCGGGGCCGGTGGGGAGGACGGTTGCGCCCAGGGCACGCAGTGCTTCGTCAAACAGCAGACCTGCTGGCGTAAGGTGATACATAAACGTGTTCAGTACACGGTCACCCGGGCCGAAACCGATGTAGCGATACGCCTCGAGCTGTGCCTCGATGAGTTCGGGATTGTGGGGCTGCGGGTCGTAAATGGGGCCTGGCGAAATGTAGATGCGCGGCAGCGACGCCTCATCGACCGCCAGAAACCCGCCAAATGGCGGATTCGCCTGGTGAATTTCAACCAACCGGTCTTTATTCAGCACCGGAATGCGGGCCAGGTCGCCGGTCGATTGAATGTCTGCCGGTGTTAATCCGGCAGTGTCCAGGATCTGCCGGATCGCCGGAGCGTGGGCATAAGCATGGGCGACAAGGTCGCGGATTCGTTCGTCTGTGCTGCTCAAGGGGTCCTCTTCTGCTCAAGCCGATAGCTATCTGGTCGTCCACCAATATTGTTTTGACGTATGACACCCAGGGTTCATACTGACGAGACTGCTACAAACCTGGGTTGGCAGACTCCTTGTGTATTCTACCCCAACCAGCGTTTTCTGCGCTTGTAGTGTTTCACTTCGCGGTAGCTCTTGCGCTCGCCGCGCTGGTTGAGCCCCAGGTAAAATTCCTTGATGTCCTCGTTCTCACGCAGGTGTTCCGCCGGGCCATCCAGCACGATACGCCCGTTTTCCATCACATAGCCGTAATCGGCAATGCCCAGCGCGGCGCGGGCATTCTGCTCCACCAGCAGCACAGACACCTGCTCTTTATCCCGGATTTCCTTGATGATTTCAAAAATCTCAGAGACCAGCATCGGTGCCAGGCCCAATGACGGTTCGTCCAGCATCATCAGGCGCGGGTGAGACATAAGCGCGCGCCCGATGACCAGCATCTGCCCCTCACCGCCAGAAAGGTAACCGCTGGTGCGTTTGCGCATGTCGCGCAGGCGCGGGAAGTAATTGAAGACCATTTCAATGTCGCTGCGGGCGCGGCGTCCGCCTTCGTACACCATCGCACCCGTCATCAGGTTCTCTTCAACGGTGAGGTGGCGAAACAGAGGCCGCCCCTCAATCACCTGGACCAATCCCTTACGCACGATGTCTTCGGCAGAGAGATGGTCAATGCGTACATCGTCCCAGGAGATCGTCCCGCGTGTGACTTCACCCAGTTCACCGCGAAGCAGCCCGCTGATGGCTTTCAACGTCGTGGATTTGCCTGCGCCATTCGGCCCCAGCAGCGAAACAACCTGGCCATGCGCCACAGTAAATGAAATGCCGCGCAGCACCAGGATCACGTCACTGTAGATAACTTCAATATTGTTTACATTTAACATAAGTAACCCTGTGGGGAAAACGGGGCAGCGCCTGTGAGGCTGCCCCGCTGCGATTCAATCGTTACCCGAAAGCTGCGTCCTGCGCGCCTACTCGGCTGTCGGTCGCAGGTCTGGGGCCGGTGCGAATTCGCTGAGCGGCACCAGCAGCGGTACATAGATATTGGAACCGTCGTCCTGCGGAATTGCCAGCACGTCTTCGCCAGAGGTTGCCGGGCCGTCCTGCGTGGCGTTCAGGAAGTACATGACCGCCATACGGTTCTGCGGCACAGCACGCAGTTCACCACCGTTGTAATCGAAGGTGTAAAGGTCAAGCGGAGAATAGCTAATGCTGTCGATAGTCGTCTTCATCTCTGCGCCGGTCACCGCTTCCAGGCTGCCAACGCGGTTTACTGTCTGGGCATACAGCTCAACATACGTATCTACCAGACCCCAACCGAGGATGTAGGAGATATTCTGGACGGGGAGCGCACGTTCATTCGCCGCAGCCTGTTCGCGGATGAGCTGAATGCCGGGATGGTCGGTTTCTGACCACCAGCGGAAGGGCAGTGAACCGATGATGCCGTTCACGGCAGGCAGACCGTCCGAGCCAATGGAGGCGCGGCCAAGCAGACCCACCGACGTATCCAGCGCCCAGTTCACACCTGCAAGCTGCACGTCTTCTTCCAGACCAAGATCAACAATCGTCTTGGCGACGAGTGCCGGGCCGCTGGCCAGCGAGTTGGTATAGAGGATGTTGGCACCGGCGTCCACCAGGTTCTGCACGTTAGTACTGATGTCGGTTGCGGTTGGCGGGAAGTATTCCGGCGTATCCAGCACATCTACACCCAGTTCCTCGCAGTATGCCTGGGTGACGTCTGTATAGGCTGCTTCTCCGAAGGCACCCGGCCAACTGATGTAACCGATCACCGGTTCTGGGAACATTTCCGCGTTGGCGGCAACAAATTCGCAGAACGCGCCGAACTGGTCGGCATACAGTGGGTTGCTGGCATAAATCCAGCCCGGTTCCTGGCCGGTTTCGCCATACAGACCCTCAACCGAACCGGCAGAGATCACCACAGGAATCTCGTCTTCGGCGACCTGGCTGCGCAGCAGTTCGGCATCGCCCGAAGCATACAGCACCAGCAGATCCGGGGTGTCTTCCAGGGTAGAGTAATAGTCATAATGTGCCTGAGTCTGTGCCAGGTCACCGCCCGTGTCGCGGTTGTCGGTGGCGATGGTCGCCCCGCAGATGCCGCCCCGCGCGTTGTAGTAGGCGATCGCATCTGCCAGGCCGGCCAGCAGCGGCTGTGTGATGAACGCATACGGCCCGCTGATGTCACCCAAATGGTAGATCGTGATGGTCTCACCGGTCAGGTCAACATCACAAGCGGTGTGTTCGATCCAGTCTGGGAGCGTGGTTTCGGATGCAGCTTCTTCGGTGGCATCCTGCGCCATAACCGGGACAACCAGTAGAAGAACAAGGAGGAGAAGAGTAAGTTTACGCATATTTTTCGGGACCTCGCTTTATCTAGTTAGGCACAAACATATTTTCCATAACACGGTGTACGCTGCGCGTACGGCACACAATGTGGGCACACAACGTGTGCCTGGTGAAACCCCTGAACCCTGCGACGGCTCGCGTCTCCTTTACTGAAAGCGGTCAAGCGGTTAATGTGAATAGGGCCGTATCTTCCAACTGATCTTAAAAATTTCCCAGCGGTGAGCCAGACCGCGCGGTTCGATAATGAGGAAGAGGATCAGCGCCAGCCCAAACAACATAGGGCTTAGCGCCGCCTCGATGTTCCCGGCTGCGATGAATGGCAGCAGTGACGGCAGCGACTGCTTCAGCGAGCTGCTCAGCAAGGGAATCAGATTCTGAGAGAGCAGGTTCACAAATGCGACGCCAAACAGCGGCCCCAACGGGAACCCCGCGCCGCCGATGACCAGCATCGCCAGAAACTCTATGGAAAGCTGAAGCGTGAACTTATCCAGCGACAGCGAATTTGACTGGAATGCAAGCAGTGCCCCTGCCACACCGGCAAATACCGAGCTGAGGAAAAAGGCCTGCAGCTTGTATGTAAACACGTTGATTCCGAGCTGCTCTGCAGCCAGGTCGTTATCGCGGATCGAGATCAGCGCACGCCCCACACGGGTGCGGCTGATGTTGCGTGCCGCCAGTGCCATCAGCACCGCGACCGGAATCACCACGTAGTACATCGCGCCATCAGAGCTGAGGCTCAGCGGTCCCAGGTAGGGGATGGGAACTTCCATGGGGCGCGAGCCATTCGTCAGCCCTTCCATGGGATAGCGCAGCACCCAGGGGATAATAAACTGCGCTGCCAGCGTGGCCATCGCCAGGTAAAAGCCCTTAACGCGCAGCGATGGCAGGCCAAAGAGCAGGCCCAGCAGCCCGGTGACGAGCGCGGCTGCCGGTACCGCCGCCCAGATCGTGAAGCCCAGTTCGCGGGCGAAAATCCCGGCGCTGTAGGCCCCCACCGCCATAAAGGCGGCATGCCCCAGCGAGGTTTGGCCGCTGTAACCGACGAGGATGTTTAACCCCTGCACCGCGATGGTAAAGATCGCAATGCGCATGATGGTGCCAATCCAAAGCTGCGGGATGATGTTGAGGCCGAAGGGGCCTTCTAAGGTCAGCAGCGGAACCAGCAGCACCAGCAACAGCAGAAAAGCCGAGACGAGCTTATCCCCTCGCGTGCGATTAAGCGCGATGTCTTGCGCATAGGTCGTATCGAATACCCCTGCAGGGCGGATGTTTGCAGCCATGATGGCCTCCTAAATGCGATCAATACGGCGCTGGCCCAACAACCCTTCAGGGCGGATCACCAGCACGACCATCAGGACGATATAAGGGGCAAGCTCGGTACCGGCCTGCGTGCCAGGAAACGCCAGGTTGGCCCATTCCTGAACCAAACCGATCACCAACCCGCCAAGCATCGCGCCGGAAATCGACTCCAGGCCGCCCAGCAGCACCGCCGGGAAGGCCCGCAAGACCAGAAACGGCATGTTGAGTGAGAGGCTGGTGGCACCGCCCTGAACCACACCCGCGACCGTGGCCAGCAGCGCAGCAATCGCCCACGCTACCGCAAGTACGAGGCGCACCCGCAGCCCCACAGACTGTGCAAGCTGCTGGTTTTCGGCGGTTGCGCGCATGGCCAGGCCAACGTTGGTATAGCGAAAGAACAGAACAAAGGCCACAAAAGCGGCAATGGCCAGGAAGAAGCTGACCAGCAGCGGCGTTTGCACAATGACGGCACCGCCCAGAGCGTCACCTTCGAAGCGGATCGGAAACGGAAAGCCAGCTTCGCGCAGCCCGTTGAAGATGGCCAGCGGGATTTCTACACTGCCCCAGATAAGCTGGTTCAGGCCATTGAGCAGTTCGGAGACCGCCAGGGTCATCAGCACCATTGTGAACAGCGGTTGGCCGATGAGTGGGCGAATGGTGAAACGTTCGATGGCCAGGCCCAGCAGGACGGACCCCACGACAGAACCGACGATGGCGCGAAGCATACGGTTTTCTGGGCCGGGCAGGGTCATCAGCACGGTAAGGACGACCGCTGCCGCCGCACCCAGCAGCAGGGTGCGCGGGTTAAGCAGTTCCCGCCATCCGTTCATCGTAACGACAATGATCACGGTCGCCAGCGCAAATGCGCCGCCGATGCCAGGCGAAATATTCGAGACACTGAAGAAACTGTAGAACAGCAGGCCGCCCCCCAGCATCATCGAGCCATGCGCGAAGTTGAATACGCCGCTGGCCTTATTGATGATCACGATGCCGAGGGCGATCAGCGCATACACACCGCCCACCAGCAGCCCGGTGATGGTGGTTTGAATCAGGCGTGATAGGGGTTTACTGTATACGGCTTCCTGGGTAAGCAGCAGCAGAAAGCCGACAAACATGGCAACAGCGAAAATCAGCCAGCTTGTTTGCTGAGGCGTCAGGCGAGTTCGGGGTTTTGTCTGTACAGCCAAAGTCTAAATCCTTAAATCAATAACTCTAGTTCAAAAGGTTAACACGGCCATGTGGGTTAAAGGCTCACCGTTTTCACGCGTACATCCGTTTCGATGATCCCCGTGCGCCCATCACGATACTTCACTTCGGCGCTGACGGTTACTTTTTCGAGGCCGTTATACATGGCATTCAGCATATCGCCATAACGCTGTTCCAGCGCATGGCGGCGCAGCTTGCGGGTGCGGGTAAGCTCTGCGTCGTCTGCATCAAAGGCTTTGTGCAGAATTACGAATTTGCGAATGCGTGCGGCCGGGGGCAGCGTCTTGTTTACGCGTTCCACTTCAGATCCGATAATGTTATAGATCTCTTCTTTTTGGGTCAGGTCAACGTAAGTTGTGAAGTTGACCCGGTTCTTTTCGGCCCAGCGAGACACATTCTCGAAATCGATGATGATGATGGCGGTGACATATTCCATATCGAAACCGCCAATGGCCATCACATCCTGAATATAGGGGCTGAACTTCAGGCGGCCCTCGATGTACTGTGGGCTGAACTTCTCACCGTTGGCCAGTGCGATCATATCACTCAGGCGGTCAAGGTAGACAAGGTGCCCGTCTTCGTCGAAGTACCCGGCGTCACCCGTGCGGAAGTACCCTTCTTCATCGAATGACTTCTCGGTTTTTTCCGGCGATTTGTGGTAGCCTGCGAAAATAGCACGGCTGCGCACCCGAATCTCGCTGTCTGGCGCAATCTTCACCTGTACGCCTGGCACAGGGCGTCCCACTGTGCCCAGTTTGACCTCGCCCTGGGTGTGCTGCGCGCAGGACTGCATTTCGGTAGAACCGTACAGGCTTCTCAGTTCAACACCCACAGCCCTGAAGAAGCGCAGTACATCCGGGCTTAGGGCCGCGCCAGACGTATACGCGTTGCGGATGCGGGTCATGCCGATTTTGTCGCGCAGGGGTTGCAGCACGGCGAGCTCACCCATAC